>JBJSZF010000453.1:0-3937 GCA_046090125.1 Verrucomicrobiota bacterium | reverse complement strand
CGCAGAGGTCGTCCGCCATCTCCCATTCCTGGGTGGTGGGCATGGGCGCCGGCGCCGGCGCCGTCTCGATGCCCGCCGGCGCCCATACGGCGTAGCCACGGCGGATGCTGGAGCCGTCGGTGGGCGGCACGGCCAACGACGCGCGGCCCTGCCCATCGACGACGACCTCCGAGGCGGAGGCCCCGGAGTAATCCTTCAGCCGGGACCCGGGGCTGAACCCCGTCTGGAGGATGGCCGATTGCCAGCGGCTGGGGTGATCGCTGGCGAGGATGACGGCGCGCCCGCGGCGTTCGATGGCGAGCAGGTCGGGTGCTTGCCACCGGACGAGGTAGGGCACGTCCTTGAAGCGGAGGTTGCGATGGCACCAGAGGAGGTTGCGCAGGTAATCCCGGACGGGCAGCGCGACGGGATCGGCGGGGGCGTGCGTCCATCGACGCCGGGTGGAATGGAGGTCGAACAGGTCCTCGAAGAAGACGCAAGGCACCCCATCGACGGCAAACGCCACGGCATGGGCGGCCTGGATTCGGTCGTCGGCGGGGTCGATGTGGCCGCCGATCTCGTTGGCGGAGTCCCAGCCGACGTAGCGGCCGGCGGCGTCGAGCACGGGGCGGAAGGTGTCGTGGCTGTTGACGAACGGGACGGTCCGCGAGCGCCGCTGCTGTTGCGCGCCCGGCAGGGTGCCCATGTCGAACGCACCGCGCGCGTCCGTCATCGCCTTGAGGGCACCGCGCAGGGAGAAGTCGAAGGTGCCGGCGACGTCGGTGAACCCGTCGCTGTGGTTGATGGCGTCCACCCAGGCGTCGAGCTCGGCCGCGCCACCCACGTATTCGCCGACGCAGAACATGTCGGACCCAAGGGACGCGACGCCGGCGTTGTAGGCGGCGTTCCATGCGAAGTCCTTGGCGGCCCACGGCTCGAAGTGCTTCACGGCGTCCATGCGCAGGCCATCGACGTCGGTTTGTTGCCGGAGCCACACGACCCAGGCGCGCATGCCGTTGCGCATGGGGTCGAGGGGCTGGACGGGGTTGAAGGTGGCGTTGGAGCTGAGGCCGCGCGCGAGCCGGTAGTAGCAGACGTCCGGCCCGAACATCTGCGACGTGACGTCGCCCGACGAGGCGTTGTGGTCGGGGTTGGGGTGGAAGTTCTGCCAGTTCTTGGGGAAGCGTCCGCGTCGCGCGAGGTAATGGGCGGCGGTCTCGCTCGTGGCGGGCGTTGCCCAGCAGGCGTAGCGGAAGTTCTTGAAGGTGTCGCCCGGCGCGGCCGGGTCCGCTCCGCCGGCGCCCGTGGCGGAACCCGCGCCGGAGAGGTGGTTGAAGACGACGTCCTGGATCACCTGGATGCCGTTGGCATGGAGGATGGCGACGCACCGGAGGTACTCGTCCTTGGTCCCGAACCGCGTCCGGGTGGAGCCGCATTGGAACTTGTCGCCCAGGTCGTAGTGGTCGAAGGGCGCGTACCCGACGGAGCCCGTGGCATTCTGGTTCTTGATGGTGGGCGGGATCCAGACGGCGTCGATGCCCAGATCGCGCAACCGCGGGGCGAGGCGGGCGAGGTAGTCGGCCCACGAGGCCGGGTGGTTGTTGTTCCAGTAGTTCCACCAGAAGCCCTGCAGGAGGACCTTGGGCGGGTCCGCTCGTGCAGCCGGTCCCAATCCAGGCAACAGGCAGGCCAGGAACCACCCGACCACCACGAGGGCTCGAACCCGAGGATGGAAGCGCGCGACGACCATGGCCGAATCCTATGGGCGTTTCCTCCAGACGAAAGTCCCGGGATGCCGGGGCCCCGCAGGCGCGCAGCCGGGACTCGCTTCGAGGCGACGTCGCATCGGGGCGTGCGCGCGGCCGGAATCCGTGCTTGGAGGTTGGGGCCGATTTGGGAAGCTTCTGGTCGGCATGAAGAAAATCGAGGCCATCATCAAGCCATTCAAGTTGGAGGATGTGAAGGACGCATTGCAGGAGGCGGGCATCCAGGGGATGAGCGTCGGGGAGGTGAATGGGTTCGGTCGCCAGAAGGGTCACACCGAGGTCTATCGCGGGGCGGAGTACACGGTGGACTTCCTGCCCAAGCTCAAGCTGGAGGTGGTGGTTTCGGACCAGAGCGTGGACGCCGCCGTGGCCGCCATCATCAAGGGCGCGAAGACGGGCAAGATTGGCGACGGGAAGATCTTTGTGTCGCCGATCGACGAGGCGGTGCGGATTCGGACCGACGAGCGCGGGGACGCGGCGGTGTAGCCGATCCGGCTGGATTTCAGGGATTGCGGCGGTGGCACCGTGCGGGCGGGTCGGCAAACCCGCTTTGCATTTCACCGTGAAGGCGTAGCAATCGGCCGTGCACGATCCCGAGGAACAGGCGGCAGGGAACGCGAGGCGGCGGCGGATCCCGTGGATTCCGGTGGCGACGGTCGCCTCCGTGATGGCGGGCGTGGCTTGGGTGCGGCTGCAGCCCGAGTTGGAGCGCAACCTGAAGGCGTGGCTGACGGCGTCGCTGGCCTTGCTGGGTGGCTTGGTGTTGCTGGGGTGGTTTGCCTTGAGCCGTCGGTTCGCGGCCCGGGTGCGATGGGCCGGGGTCTTGTTGGCCGTGGTGGTGCTGGCGTTGGGACGCCTGTTGGTCCGGGTGGACGGCACGGTGAACGGCACGGGGTTGCCCCGGTTCGTCTGGCGAGGCGCGGGCAAGCCGGAAACGGCCGCGCCTGCGGGCATGGCTGCCAGGGGCAGCATGGGCGACGCCCCACGCGCGGCGCGTTCCCTGCCAGGGCTTTCGGACTTCCCGCAGTTCATGGGCCCGGGAAGGACCGGGGTGGTGCTTGCCTCGCCTGAGGTTGCGGGCAGGTCGAATGTCGTCGCCCGCCAGGTGTGGCGGCGGCCCATTGGGCTGGGGTGGTCTTCCTTTGCCGTGGTGGGCGGCCGGGCATGGACGCAGGAGCAGGTCAACGACGAGGAACGGGTCTCGTGCATCGACGTGGCGACGGGCGCGACCGTGTGGACGCACGTGGAGCGGACTCGGTTCTCCGAGTGGCAGGGCGGGGACGGGCCGCGTGCGACGCCGACGGTCCAGGACGGGCGCGTCCATGCCATGGGCGGCACGGGTGTGCTGGTGTGCCTTGCGGCCGAGGACGGGCGGTTGATTTGGCGACGGTCGGTGCTGGAGGAAAACGGGTTGTCGAACCTGACCTGGGGAACGAGTGCGTCGCCTTTGGTCGTGGATGGCCTGGTGGTGGCAACCGGGGGCAAGGGGTCCGGAGGAACGGTGTTCGCGTATCGCGTGGCGGACGGAAGCCTTGCGTGGAAGGCCGGGGACGAGGACGCAAGCTATGCGTCGCCGATCGTGGCCACGTTGGCGGGGCGTCGCGTCGTGCTGTCCAGCAACGCCACGCACCTGACCGCCCACGACCCGGCAACGGGCCGTGAGGTCCTGCGTCATGCGTGGGGCTCGACGAAGTGGCCCAAGGCCTCTCAGCCGGTCGTGTTGCCGGGGGACCGGGTGTTCCTGTCCGCCGGCTACGGCGTGGGCTGCCAAGTGGCGAGGGTCACGGCGAGTGGCGACGAAGGGTTGAAGGCAGAGGTCGAGTGGAAGGGCCTGGGGATGAAGACGCAGTTCAACAGCGCGGCGCTGCACGGCGGGCACTTGTATGGCCTGGACGATGGCTTGCTGGCCTGCATCGACCCGGCCACGGGCAGGCGATTGTGGAAGGACGGCCGCTTCGGCTCCGGGCAAACGTTGGTCGTGGGGGACCGTGTCTGGGTGCAGGCCGAGGCCGGCACGGTGCATGTCTGCGCCGCGACGCCCGTCGGGTTTCGCGAGTTGGGGCGCATCGAGGCCTTGGCTTCCAAGACGTGGAACCATCCGGTGGTGGCCGGCCGATACCTCCTCGCCAGGAACGACCGCGAGGCGACGTGCTGGGACCTTGGCGTTCCCCTCGAATAAGGCGGAGCGATTC
>JBJSZF010000452.1:0-11701 GCA_046090125.1 Verrucomicrobiota bacterium | reverse complement strand
CCCCCATCCACTCCTGGACCCTCAATGTTGCCGGACCCGATGCCGACGTCGAACTCCTCCTCCCCGGCGACGTCGGCCCCCACGACTTCCAGCTCAAGCCCAAGGACCTCCGCCGCATCCGCAACGCCCACCTCATCCTTGCCAATGGCCTCGGCATGGAGACCTGGCTCGACAAGGCCATCCGCAACAATGCCCGCGATGCGGCCCAACGCGTCGTCCACGTCACCGACGGCATCCCCAGGGACCAGTTCATCTATCACTTGCCCGATCTCGATGTCTCCGACCCCAAGAAGGGCTCCGCAATGGGCCACTCCCACGGCCACTCCCACGGCCACTCCCACGACCATGATCACGAGGCGGCCGGGGAACTGCCCAATCCCCACGTCTGGCTGGACCCCCTCCTGGCCCGCCATGCCATCAGCAACATCGTCGCGGCCCTCGCCATCGCCGACCCCATGCACAAGGAGGCCTATGCCGCGCGAGGCTCGGCCTACATCGGCCGCATCGACGCCCTTCACGCCGAGATGACCACCGCCCTGCTGCCCCACGCCGGAAAGCCCATCGTCACGTTCCACGACGCATTCCCCTACCTGTGCCGTCGCTACCAACTCGACCTCGTCGGCGTTGTCGAGGAGGTCCCATCCGTGGATCCCTCGCCCAAGTACCTCGCTCGCCTCTCCGCCGCCATTCGCTCGCGCAAGGTGGGCGTCGTCTTCTCCGAGCCACAGTTCAACCCGCGCCTCGTCCGGCAGCTCAGCAAGGACCTTGGCATCCGCGTCGCCGAGCTCGACGTCCTCGAAACCGGAAAGCCCGGGCCGTCCCTCTACGAGGATGTCATGCGGCGCAACCTCGCCTCCCTCAAGTCGGCGCTCCCATGAGCCGCCCCCCCGTCACCGCGATCCCCGCCATCGACGTCCGCGACGCCCGCGTCCGCCTCGGCGACGTCGAGGTCCTCCGCGGCGTCACGCTCCGCGTCCCGCGCGGCCAGATGGTGGCCCTCATCGGGCCCAATGGCTCCGGCAAGACCACCCTCCTGCGCTGCCTTCTCGGCCTCCAACGGCTCGACCAAGGCGAGGTTCGCCTCCTCGGCGAGCCCATCGGGCCCCATGTCTTGCGCCGCATCGGCTACGTGCCGCAACGCCTGCCCCTCGAGCCATCCTTCGCCTTGTCCGTGCGCGAGTTCCTCGCCCTGCGCCGACGCGACACCCGGCATTGGTTCTTCCAACGGACGCGCACGACCGATGACGCCATCCTGCGGCACGCCCCGGGCCTTGGCTTGGAAGCCCTGTTGCCCCGTCCCCTCTCGGGCCTCTCCGGCGGCCAGCTCCAGCGCGTGCTCATCGCCTACAGCCTGCTGGGCGAGCCCGAGCTGCTCTTGCTCGACGAGCCCACCGCCGGCGTGGACACCCCCGGCGAGCAGGACTTCTACGAGTTGATCGCCGACGTCCACGCACGCCTCGGAATCACCGTCGTGCTGGTCTCCCATGACCTCGGCATGGTCTTCCGCCGGGCCGCGTGGGTGTACGCGCTCAATGGCGTCATCTGCTGCGAAGGACGCCCCGAGGAGGTCATGAACGCGGACTCCCTCAAGGCCGCCTACGGGATCCACGTCACGCCCTACCATCACCACCACCCTTCGCACTCGTCCCCTCCCGGCGAGGGCGTGCCCGTCACCTTCCACGCAAGGCGCTAGACCATGCCCGACTTCCTCTTGGAGCCCTTCATGCAGCGCGCCTTGTGGATGGCGCTGGCACTGGGTCCCGCCTGCGGCCTGCTGGGCGTGTTCGTCACCGCGCGCCGCATGTCGTTCTTCAGCGACACCATCTCGCACGCCGCCCTCACCGGCGTCGCGGCTGGATTCCTGGCCGGCTTCGACAACCCCACCCTGCCCGTCCTCGCCTTCTGCCTCCTCGTCGCCGTCACCATGCTCTGGCTCCGCGAGCGCACCCGCCTCCTCAACGACACCATCATGGCCGTCCTCCTCAGCGTGTCCGTCGCCCTCGGCGTCATCCTCCTCAGCCTCCAACGCAACCGCTGGGCCGAGCTTGACAAGTACCTCCTCGGCGACGTGCTGTCCGTCGGCTGGCCCGACGTTGCGGGGGCAACAGCCGCCGCCCTTGCCGTCTCGGCGTTGGTCCTCGCCTTCCTCAACCCCCTCGCCCTCCTGTCCGCCCACGAGGACCTCGCCCACGTCTCCGGCGCAAGGGTCCGCCTCCTCAACTACGGCTTCGTCGTCCTCCTCACGCTTGCCGTATCCCTCAGCATCCGAGCCCTCGGCATCTTGCTCGTCACCTCCATGGTCGTCCTCCCGCCCGCCGCAGCCCGCGTCCTTGTCCGCAGCCTCCGCGCCCACGTCCTCCTCACCACCCTCCTGGGCCTCGTCGGCTCCGTGGGCGGCGTCCTGCTTTCCTACCCGCTCAACCTCCCCACCGGCCCCACCGTCACCATGGCGCTCGGCACCCTCTTCGCCCTCTCCCTCGCCGCCTCCCGCCTTCACGCCCGCCCCAAGGCATGAACCAACCCTGCCACCAACACGCCCTGCCGCGCCGCCTCGTCCAGCAACCTTTGTCGGACCTCACCGACCGCCTCCGCGCGCGCAGCCGCAAGGTCACCGGCCAACGCGAGGCCATCCTCGACGTCCTCCGCCGCCACGCCTCCCCGCTCACCAACCGCGAAATCCACGCCGCCCTCCCCGCCTCCGGCTGCGACCTCGCCACCATCTATCGCACCATGCACACCCTCGTGGGCATGGGACTTGTCCGGCGCTGCGACTTCGGGGACGGCACCGCCCGCTTCGAGCTCGCCACCGACGACTCCCACCACCACCACCTCGTCTGCCACCACTGCGGCATGGTCGTGGAAATTGACCAGTGCTTCCCGGCCCGCCTCGAGCAGGAGATCGCTCGGCGCCACGGCTTCGCCCAGGTCTCCCACCGCCTCCAGTTCTTCGGCGTGTGCCCCCGATGCCAACCCTCCAAAGCCATGCCCGGCCCCAGGGATCCCGGCGGCCAACACTGACCATGCGCCTCGACGTCTGGCTCTGGTCCGTGCGCGCCTTCAAGACGCGCGCCCTCGCGGTCGCGGCCATCCGAGCCGGCCGCATCGAGTTGGACGGGGTTGCCGCAAAGCCCGCCCGGGAAGTCCGCCCGGGCTGCGTCGTCGCCGTGCGCATGGACCTCCATGTCCGCACGCTGCGGGCACTCGAACTGCCACCGTCCCGGGTCGGCGCCGCCTTGCTCCCCCGTCACGTCGAGGACCAGACGCCGCCCGACGTCCTCGAGGCCGCTCGGCAGCAAGCACGTGAGCAGGCCGCCATGCGGCCGCGCGGCCTCGGCCGCCCCACGAAGCGCGATCGTCGGCGCATCGACGCATTGCACGCCTAGCTCCTGGCACCGCGATGGCACCCGAGTTCAAGTCGATCGCTTGGTCCCTCGGCCTGGGGCTCCTGGTCGGCCTGCAACGCGAACGGGCCGACTCCCCGCTCGCGGGCTTCCGCACGTTCCCCCTTGTCACGGCCCTCGGGACCGTCTGCGCCTGGCTGGCTCGTGCATGGGGCGGTTGGGCCGTTGCCGCCGGCCTTCTCGCCATCGCCGCCATCCTCGTCATGGCCAACCTGATCCGCGCCCGCGCCGGGGACCGCGACGCCGGCATGACCACCGAGGTCGCCACCCTCCTCATGTTTGGCGTCGGCGCGTACCTCCCGGACGGCAACCCCATGGTGGCCATGGTCCTCGCCGCAACCACCGCCGTCCTCCTGGACCTCAAGCCCCAACTCCACGACCTCGCGCACCGGGTCGGCGACCACGACTTCCGCGCCATCATGCAGTTTGTCGTCATTGCACTCGTCATCCTCCCCATCCTCCCCAACGAGCCGTTCGGCCCCTTCAATGCCCTCAACCCGCACCGCGTCTGGTGGATGGTCGTCCTCATCACCGGCATCTCCCTCGGCGGCTACCTCGTCCACAAGGCGGCCGGCGACCGCGTCGGCGTCCTCGCCGGCGGCCTCCTCGGCGGCCTCGTCTCCTCAACGGCCACCTCCGTCACCCACTCCCGCCACGCCCGCGGCCAATCCTCCCTCGCCGCCGCCGCCGCCACCGTCATCCTCCTGGCCTCCTCCATCGTCTTCGCCCGCCTCGCCGTCCTCGTCTGGGCGGCCGACCCCACCCACGCCCCGCAATACCTTCCACCCTTCGCCACCCTCCTGGCCCTGCTCGCCGCCTTCGCCGCCTGGGCCTGGCGTCGCCACCAAGCCGCGCCGGCCAGCCTTCCCGTGCCCTCGAACCCCACCGAGCTCCGGTCCGCCCTCGCCTTCACCCTCCTCTACGCCGGCATCCTCGTCGGCGTCGCCTACGCCCGCGAACGCCATGGCAACCAGGGCCTCCTGTGGCTCGCGGCCGTCTCCGGACTCACGGACATGGACGCCATCACCCTTTCCGCCGCCCAGTTGTCCTCCAACGGAACCGCGCGCCCCAACGAGGCCCTTCGCGCCATCCTCGTCGCCGCCGCCTCCAACCTCGCCTTCAAGTCCCTCCTCGTAGGCCTCTACGGCGGCCGAACCCTCCTCGCCCGCGTCGCGCCTCCCTTCGCGGTCGCCGCACTCGTCGCCCTCGCCTGGGCCGCCATCCTTCAATAGCCCGGCCGCCGCCGCACCGGCCCTTGCGCCGGCCGCTCCGCCGCAAACTTCTTCCGCGACTCCACGTGGCAGTCGCCATACACCACGTTCCCCAGCCCTTGGTGCCGCTCGAACGTGAACCGAAACTCCACGTTCGTCCCATGCCTTGGGAACTCCTTCAGCTCCTTCCAACGCGTCGAAAGCGTCGAGTCCGACATCAACGGCACGGATGCATCCCCCGCCTCGGCGTGCAGGTTGATCGCGTAGCTGATGTTCGTCATCGCAAGGTCCCGCACCCGGTGCAGCCAGAACTTCGTCACCGGGCACACCAGAACCTGCGGCGTCTTGAAGTCGTCCGCCATCGCATGGAACACCCCCGGGTGCAACGCCATCACCCCCTCCGACACCGGCACGATCCCATTGTCCTCCTGCGCCCCGCCCTCCGCCCTGGGAACCGCCTGTGGATACCGGTTGAAATGGTCGTGTGCATACGCGGTCATGATCAACGACACCTGCCGCAAGCCGCCCGCACACCGCGTCCGCCGCCCGTTCTGCAACGTCCGCGTCACGCTCGGCATCAACATCGACGCCAGGATCCCAATGATCGCGCACACCACCAACACCTCCGTCAGGGTGTAGGCCATCGCCCCCATGCCGCGTCGCCGCGCCGCCCTCATGACTCCTACCCAACCACGCCCCGCCACCGCGACGCGACCCATTCCTTCCATGCCCGCGAGTCCTTCACCCCCGGCCGGCGTCGCCCACGGCACGCACACGCCAAAGGCCAAGCTTGCCAAGCGGGGCTTCGTTTCTAGGATTCGCCCTCATTTTTCACGAGTCGCATGTCTCATCCATTGATCGCCGCACTGCTGGCACTCACGCCGCCGGCACCCAACGCGGACCCCAACGCGCAGAAGCAACAGATGATCTACCAGATCGGTATGATCGTCGTCATGGGCGTCGTGTTCTGGGTGCTCCTCATCCGGCCCCAGCAAAAACGCGCCAAGGAGCAAGCCTCCCTCCTCTCCAACCTCAAGGCCGGTGACCGCGTCACCACCTCCTCCGGCATCGTCGGCTCCGTCGTTTCCATCAAGGAACACACCGTCACCGTGCGCTCCGCCGACACCAAGCTTGAGGTCGTGAAGTCTTCCATCGCCCAGGTCCTGCAAGGCTCCGAGGCACCCGCCGCGTCCGGCGCGGACTCCCGCTGAACCCCACGTTGAACCCTCCCGGCCCCAGCGCGCACCAAGCATCGCATCCAAGCCCCCCTCTCCCAACCACGCCATGAACCGCAGCCACCTTTGGAAGTTCTTGTTCGTCCTGTTCACCCTCTTCTGGGCGACCACCGAAATCCTCCCCTACAAGAACCGCAACCTCGTCGAGCAGTTCGACCGCACCGCCCGGCTCAACCCCGACAAGGCCCTCGCCGACATCGTCGGCAAGGCCCGCGAATTGGAGAAGGCCAACACCCAGGACCAAACTTCCATCTCCTACACCAACCTCCTCACCGCCATCGGGACCAACGACATCCGCAGGTATTTCCCCACGAACTACATCATCCCGGGCCTCTCCACCCTCCCGCCCACCCAGCAAATCCTCAACCGCGTCCAACGCGAGTCCGCCAGCCGCTTCAAGCTCGGCATCGACCTCAAGGGCGGCACCTCCTTCCTTCTCGAGCTCGACACCACCAAGGTCGCCGCCGCCACCAACAACGCCGCCAAGGGCACCAACGCCCCCTCCGAGGAAAGCTTCCTGTCCCGCCGCGGTGACTCGATGCTCGTCGAGCAGGCGATTTCCGTCCTCCGCAAGCGCGTCGATGCCCTCGGCGTGGCCGAGCCTATCATCCAGCCGGCCGGGGAAAAGAGCATCCTCGTCCAGCTCCCCGGCCTGACCGAGGCCGACAAGGAAAACGCCCGCCAACAACTCCGCCGCGCCGCTTTCCTCGAGTTCCGCATGCTCGACCCTCGCATGCAGGAACACCTCGCCTCCGGCATCATCCCGCCCGGCTACGAGCGCAAGGGCATCGTCATCAAGGACAAGAAGACCGGCCGCCAGTCCGTGGAGCCCGTCATCATCAAGAAGGCCCCCGAGCAAGGCCTCACCGGAGAGTACGTGCGCAGCACCGACGTCTCCCTCAACCCCATGACCGGCGAGCCCATCATCCTCTTCAGCCTCACCTCCGAGGGAGCCCGCATCTTCGCGGACGTCACCACCAAGATGGTCGGTCAACGCCTCGGCATCGTCCTCGACGGCGAGGTCATCTCCGCCCCGAACATCCAGACGCCCATCACCGGTGGCTCCGGCCAAATCACCGGCAACTTCGACCAGAAGGAGGCCATCGACCTCGCCTCCGCCCTGGACAACCCCCTCAAGGTCCCCCTCCGCATCATCGACGAGCGCGGCGTCGATCCCTCCCTCGGGGCCGACTCCGTCGCCTCCGGCGTCAAGGCCGCCGTCTATGGCGTCATCGCCGTCGCCGCCTTCATGCTTGTCTATTACCTCCTGGCCGGTGTCGTCGCCAACATCGCCCTCGTCCTCAATGTCCTCCTCCTCCTGGGCGTCATGTGCTCGCTGGACGTCACCTACACCCTGCCCGGCATCGCCGGCATCGTCCTCACCGTCGGCATGGCCGTGGACGCCAACGTCCTCATCTACGAGCGCATGCGCGAGGAGCTCCAGGCCGGCAAGTCCGTCCGCGGAGCCGTCGCGGCCGGCTACTCCAAGGCCTTCGGCACCATCTTCGACTCCAACCTCACCACCCTCATCACCTCCGTCCTCCTCATCATCCTCGGCACCGGCTCCGTGAAGGGCTTCGGCGTCGCCCTCACCGTCGGCCTCGTCGTCTCCATGTTCACCGCCCTCGTCGTCACCCGGCTCGTCTTCGACGCCTGGCTCGCCACCGGAGAACGCAAGTCGCTGCCCATGTTCTCCCTCATCAAGGCCACCCACATCGACTTCCTCAAGGTCGCCAAGCCCGCCTTCATTGCCTCCTGGCTCTTGATCGTCGTCGGCATCGGCTACGGCGTCTTCGTTCGCGGCGGCAACATGCTCGGCGTCGAGTTCGCCGGCGGCGACTCCCTCGTCCTCCGCTTCAACGAGTCCAAGAAGCCCGACACCGCCGCCCTCCGGAAGGCGCTCGAGGAACTCAAGCTCGGCGAACCCGCCGTCCGCTACGAGACCGACCCCGGCTCCGGCAAGCAGTTCCTCAACGTCATCGTCACCCACAGCGACGAGGCCGCCGCCAAGGGCGAGGCGAGCAACGGCCAGCGCGCCGAGCAAGTCCTCAAGAAGGCCTTCCCCGACGCCCGGTTCGACCGCGTCGCCCTAGACACCGTCGGCCCCGCCGTCGGCTTCGCCGTCCAAAAATCCGCCATCATAGCCTCCCTCCTCTCCCTCTTCGGCATCCTCGTGTACGTCGCGTTCCGCTACGAGTTCAGCTTCGCCGTGGGAGCGGTCATGGCCGTCGTCCACGACGTCCTCATGACCATTGGCATCTACTGCCTCACCGGCCTCTTCCACGAGGGCAGCCTCGGCCGCCAGTTCAATGCCACCTTCATCGCCGCCCTCCTCACCATCATCGGCTTCTCGATCAACGACACCATCGTCATCTTCGACCGCATCCGGGAGGACCTGCGGCTCGGCAAGCGCGGCTCCTTCAGCCAGATCATCAACACCGCCCTCAACGAGACCCTCAGCCGCACCATCATCACCTCCGGCACCGTCTTCATCGCCACCGTCATCCTCTACGTGTTCGGCGGCGGGGCCATCAACGACTTCGCCTTCACCTTCCTCGCCGGCATCATCACCGGCACGTACTCCTCCATCTACATCGCCTCCGCCCTCGTCCTCTGGTGGCACAAGGGCGAACGCCCCAGCATCGGCAACGCCGCCCCCACCACCGGCGGCGGGCCGTCCATCGACGTCGCCCCCGTCCTCCCCAGCAAGGTCTAGGACCCCCTCCCCATCCTCCACGGCCCGTCCCACCACAGGGGCGGGCCGTCGCGTAACCCGTCACCCCGCCGTGGGAGCCCCAACCTCGACGTCCCAACCCGGCAACACGCCCCAACCACGCCCGGAATCGCAGGAAAGTTCTTCCACCCTTTGCCCCGCGTCCTTTCAATGTCGCAGCGCAGTGCATACGAGCATGGACACATCCAAGTTGTCAGGAGCCTTCATTCCCCGTAGCGAGCCCCCCTCCAAGCAGGGACTCTACGACCCAGCCTACGAACACGACGCCTGCGGCGTCGGCTTCGTCGCCCACGTCAAGGGCGTCAAATCCCATGCCCTCGTCCAACAAGGACTCCAGATACTCAACAACCTCGACCACCGGGGAGCCTGCGGATCCGAGGTCAACACCGGCGACGGCGCCGGCATCCTCATGCAGATGCCGCACGACTTCATCGCTGCCGCCTGCGCCACGGCCGGCATCCGCCTCCCCGCCCCGGGTGACTACGGCACCGGCCTCCTCTACCTGCCCCGCGACCCCAAGCAACGCCGCAAGGTTGAGCTCGCCTTCCAGAAAATCGTCAACTCCGAGGGACAGGAGTTCCTCGGCTGGCGCCGCGTCCCCACCGACAACGCCTCCCTCGGCGACACCGCCAAGGTTGGCGAGCCGTGGATCGCCATGCCCATCATCGGCAAGTCCCCCGACATCGCCGACGCCGACGCCTTCGAGCGCAAGCTCTACGTCATCCGCAAGCGCTCCTATACCCAGATCCGCTGCTCCACCATGGATGGCAGCCAGTTCTTCTACGTCTGCTCCCTCTCCGCACGCACCCTCGTGTACAAGGGCATGCTCCTCACCGACCAGGTCTCCAAGTACTTCCCTGACCTGCGCGACGAACGGATGACGACCGCCTTGGCCCTCGTCCACTCCCGCTTCTCCACGAACACTTTCCCAAGCTGGAACCGCTCCCACCCCTACCGCTTCATTGCCCACAACGGCGAGATCAACACCCTCCGCGGCAACATCAACTGGATGCACGCCCGCGAGTCCATGTTCGCCTCCGCCCTCTTCGGCGAGGACGTCGAGAAGATCCTCCCCGTCGTGGATCCCCATGGCAGCGACTCCGCCATGTTCGACAACGTCCTCGAGCTCCTCGTCCTGGCCGGCCGCTCACTGCCCCACGCCATGATGATGATGATCCCGGAGCCATGGTCGAACCACGAGTCCATGAGCGACGAGAAGAAGGCCTTCTACGAGTATCACTCATGCCTCATGGAGCCTTGGGATGGCCCCGCCTGCATCGCCTTCACAGACGGAACCCGCATCGGGGCCTCCCTCGACCGCAATGGCCTCCGCCCCGCCCGCTACTACGTCACCAAGGATGACCTCGTCATCATGGCCTCGGAGGTCGGCGTCCTCCCCGTCGATCCCGCCAACGTCCGCGAGAAGGGCCGCCTCCAGCCGGGTCGCATGTTCTACATCGACACCTCCGAGGGCCGCATCGTCGCCGACGCGGAAATCAAGGAGGGCATCGCACGCGAGCAACCCTATCGGCAGTGGCTCAACCAGCACCTGATCGACCTCGCCCAGCTCCCAGAGCCCTCCAAGGCCGACCACGAGGACGGCGGCCCACTCGTCCAACTCCAGCAGGCCTTCGGCTACACCTTCGAGGATCTTCGCATGCTCATGGTTCCCATGGCCCGCGACGGCGTCGAAGCCGTGGGCTCCATGGGCACGGACACCCCCCTCGCGGTCCTCTCCAGCCAACCGCAGCTCCTCTACAACTACTTCAAACAGCTCTTTGCCCAGGTCACCAACCCGCCCATCGACTGCATCCGCGAGGAAATCGTCACCAGCTCCGAAACCACCATCGGCTGCGAGGGCAACCTCCTCGACCCCAACCCCGAGAGCTGCGCCCTCATCAAGCTCAAGAACCCCGTCCTCACCCCGGACGAGTTCGCCAAGCTCAAGCACATCGACCACTCCGGCTACCGCGCCCTCACCCTCCCCATCACCTACAAGGTTGAGAAGGGAGCCAAGGGCCTCGAGAAGGCCCTCAACGACCTCTTCAAGAAGGCCGACAAGGCCATCGCCGAGGGCCACAAGCTCATCATCCTCTCCGACCGCAGCATCGGGCCGCGCAACGCCCCCATCCCGGCCCTCCTCGCCGTCGCAGGCCTCCATCACCACCTCATCCGCAAGGGCACCCGCAACCGCGTCGGCCTCGTCCTTGAGTCCGGCGAACCCCGCGAGGTCCACCACTTCTCCCTGCTCATCGGCTACGGCTGCGGAGCCATCTATCCCTACCTCGCCTACGAGTCCATCGACGGCCTCATCCAGCAGGGCCTCCTCCCCGGCGTCGAGCACAAGGCCGGCATCAAGAACTTCGTCAAGGCCGCCGTGAAGGGCGTCGTCAAGGTCGCCTCCAAGATGGGCATCTCCACCATCCAATCCTACCGCGGAGCCCAGATCTTCGAGGCCGTCGGCATCAGCGAGTCCGTCGTGGACAAGTACTTCACCTGGACCGCCACACGCGTCGAGGGCGTTGGACTGGAGGAAATCGCCCGCGAGGTCGAGGCCCGCCATCAACGCGCCTTCCCGGACCGCAAGTCCAAGTCCGTCACCCTCGACGTCGGCGGCCAGTACCAATGGCGCCGCGAGGGCGAGTACCACCTGTTCAACCCGGAGACCGTCCACCGCCTCCAAAAGGCCGTTCGTAACGCCGACTACAAGGCCTTCAAGGACTACTCCCGCCAGGTGGACGAGCAGTTCAAGAACTGGTGCACCCTCCGCGGCCTCCTCGACTTCAAGCCCGCCACCGCCATCCCCATCGACGAGGTCGAGCCCGTCGAGTCCATTGTCCGCCGCTTCAAGACGGGCGCGATGAGCTACGGATCCATCAGCAAGGAGGCCCACGAGGCCCTCGCCATCGCCATGAACCGCATCGGCGGCAAGAGCAACACCGGCGAGGGCGGCGAGGATCCCGAACGCTTCGTCCCCCTCCCCAACGGCGACTCCAAGAACTCCGCCATCAAGCAGGTTGACTGTGAGCTGGCCACATGCTAGCCCTACCTGCGCCCCCAGGACCCGCCGGTACTGCTCGGCCGCCGCCGCCAGGTCGGGGACGGCCACTGCCACGTGGT
>JBJSZF010000451.1:0-20503 GCA_046090125.1 Verrucomicrobiota bacterium | reverse complement strand
CCTGGTGATGGGGCCAATGACGCCTTCACCGAGGCGCTCAGATCGGCGGCAGAGCCAACTGGAGACTACGTGCCCGCACTCTGCCGCCCAGCACGGCCCCTCTGCCAACCCTTGGCGAGCACGGTTCCAACCAACGCGATGATGGACGAATCACAAGGAGCTTTGTTCAAGCTTCGCGGGCCTGCGTTGATCCTCCTGTGCGACGAAGGTAGCCTGGGACGAATGAGCGAGATCACAGGAACGGTTGCGGCGCTTGGCCTTTCCGCGTTTTTCCTCGCGTGGGGCAGCGTGGGCCGGGCGGACACGTTGCACTTGCGCGACGGCGCATCGGTGACGGGCAAGGTGATTGCGGAGAAGAAGGACCAGTTTTTCGTGGACCTTGGGTTCACGGTGTTGGCGGTGCCCCGCGCGGAGGTCGTCAAGGCCGCGAGGGAGTCCGCGCCGGACCAACGTCCGGCCAAGGCGCCGGCCGTGCAGGAATCCAAGGGGGGAAACTTTGCCGTGGCCACGAGCCCGCCTCCCGAGCGGCCCGTGCGGGAATTGGTGCAGTCCCTGGGCGAGTCCGTGGTGCAGGTGCGTACGCCCAGCGGCGTTGGGTCGGGGTTCTTCATCTCTGAGGACGGCCACCTGATCACGAACTTCCACGTCATCGAGGGCGAGACGCGCATCTCGGTCGAGGTCTATCACCAGAAGGACTCCCAGTTGGAGCGCCGGAGCTACAAGGACGTGCGGATCGTGGCGATGAACAAGTTTGCGGACCTGGCGTTGCTGAAGGTGGACGATGCCGGCGCGCCGCGCTTCCAGCGCGTGCTGGTGGGGGACACGGACGCGCTTTCCGTGGGCGAGCGGGTGTTTGCGATCGGCAGTCCCCTTGGGCTGGAGCGCACGGTGACGGAGGGCATCCTGAGCACGAAGACGCGGCAGATGGGCGGGTCGCTGTACTTGCAAACCACGGCCCAGATCAACCCGGGGAACTCGGGCGGTCCTTTGTTCAACCTGCGCGGGGAGGTGGTGGGGGTGACCAACATGAAGCTGACCTTTGGCGAGGGGTTGGGCTTTGCCATACCGTCGGACGAGCTGAAGTACTTCCTCCTGCACCGGGATGCGTTTGCCTACGACAACGACAACCCGAGCAACCCGTTCCGGTACCTGGATCCGCCGGGCCGCCAGCGGGCCGCGAGGCCTTGAGGCGTGCCGGATGGGGCGAGGACTTCGTGCGGAATCGATGCTTCCCGGGGGTCCCGGGCCGGTTAGGCTTTCGCCGTGGACGAGCGTGTTCAGGGCGGCGAGCGGGTGTACCGGGGCATCCCGGCGTCGCCGGGCGTGAGCCATGGACCCGTGGTGGTGCTCGGCGACGCGGCCCGGCATGTGCTTCGGCGGGAGGTTCCGCCCGACGCCGTGGCGGGGGAGCTGGCGAGGTTGCAGGCGGCCCTGGCTCGGACGCGGCGGGACCTTGCGGAGGTCCAGGAGCAGGTGGCTCGCGCCGTGGGGCAGGCCGAGGCGTCCATCTTTGACGCGCACCTGTTGGTCCTTGAGGACGAGATGCTGCTGGGGGAGGTGCGCCGACGCATCGAGTCGGAGCGCATGAACTGCGAGGCGGCCTATCACGAGGTGGCCGAGAAGTTCGCCTCGGCCTTGGGGGGGCTTGAGGACGACTACCTGCGGGAACGCGCTGCGGACATCCGGGACGTGACGGGCCGGGTGCTGGACCAGCTGATGGGGCGCACGACGGAGCGGGAACTGCGCGACCTTGCGGAGCCTGCGATCATCCTGGCGCCAAACCTTTCGCCGGCCGCGACGGCGACATTGGACCCGCGCAAGGTGCTGGGTTTTGCGACGGACGGGGGAGGCACGACCAGCCACACGGCCATCCTGGCGCGGAAGCTCGGTATCGCGGCCGTCGTGGGGCTGGGCGACATCACCACGCGCGTGCGCGGGGGGGAGCATGCGCTCGTGGATGGCCATTCCGGCGCGGTCACGATCAACCCGACGGACCAGACGCTGTTTGCCTATGGGCAGATCAAGCAACGCCGGGCGGCGCTGGACGAGCGTCTCGGGGCGCTCCGCAGCCAGCCGGCCATCACCCTGGATGGCCATCGCATCGCGCTGGCTGCCAACATCGACGTGCCCACGGACGCGGTTGCAGCCGTTTCGGCCGGGGCGGAGGGCATCGGGCTTTTCCGCAGCGAGTTCCTGTTCCTGAACCGCCGCGACTTCCCGGGGGAGGACGAGCAGTTCGAGGCCTATCGGGCCGCTGCGGTCTCGGTGTCGCCGCATGCGGCGGTGGTTCGAACGTTGGACCTAGGCGGCGACAAGCTTCCGGCTGGATGGGCGCGCGAGGGCGAGCAGAACCCCTTCCTTGGGTGGCGTGCCATTCGGGTGAGCCTGGACCTGCCGGAAATCTTCCAGGCCCAGTTGCGGGCGATCCTTCGGGCGTCGGCCTTTGGAAGGGTGCGCCTGATGTACCCCATGATCAGCGGGCTCGGTGAGCTGCGTCAGGCCAACATGCTGCTGGAACGATGCCGTGAGGACCTACGGGCGGCGGACGTCCCCTTCGACCCGGCTATGCAGGTGGGCATGATGATCGAGGTGCCCGGCGCCGCGCTGGTCGCGGAGCAACTGGCGCGGGAGGTGGACTTCTTCTCCGTGGGGACGAACGACCTCACGGGCTACACGCTGGCGGTGGATCGGATGAACGAAAGGGTGGCGTCGCTGTTCTCGCCCATGCACCCCGGGGTCCTGCGCCTGGTGCAGGCGACGGTCGAGGCCGCGCGGCGGCATGGTCGATGGGTGGGCGTTTGTGGGGAGGCGGCGGCGGACCCGGCCATGGTGCCGGTCCTTGTGGGCCTGGGGGTGGACGAGCTGAGCGCTACGCCCGCCGCCATCCCGGCGGTGAAGTTCCTGCTGCGACGACTCCGCATGGATGAGGCCATCGAGGCGTCCGGGCGGGCCCTCGTTGCGGAGTCGGCGGAGGATGCCTTCCGCATTTCGCGTTCGCTCGCGATGCAGGTTGCGCCCGAGCTGTTCCAGGGCGCGTGAATGAACCCAATCCGAGCGGACGTCCCAACTGGCAAACGCGTTCACGAACATGAGGCATCATCCTCCCAGCCCTGAGCACTTGGCCCTGACCCGGCGCGGCTTCCTTCACCACTGCGGCATGGGGATGGGGATGGCCGGTCTGACGGCGCTTCTCGGGTCCCTGCATGAGGTCCAGCCCCGAGCCCGGGCCGCGACGCCGGCGGCCCCTGGCAACTTCACCAGCCCCCTGGCGCCGCGCGGGCCCCAGTTCCCGGGCCGGGCCAAGCGCGTCATCCACATCTTTGCCAACGGCGGCCCCTCCCACGTGGACACCTTCGATCCCAAGCCCGCGCTGGACCGATGGCATGGCAAGGAGATCCCGGTCCAGCTCAAGACCGAGCGGCGGACGGGCGCCGCGTATCGGTCCCCGTTCCAATTCCGGCGCCATGGGCGCTGCGGGCTGGAGGTTTCCGAGTTGTTTCCCCACGTCGCCCGCCATGCCGACGACCTGTGCGTGATCCGGTCCATGAAGGCGGACGTGCCGAACCACGAGCCGTCGCTCCTGCTCATGAACTGCGGCGAGGCGCGCCTGGTGCGGCCCAGTTTTGGATCGTGGGTCACCTACGGCCTCGGGTCCGAGAACCAGAACATGCCGGGTTTCGTGGTGATGTGCCCCGGGGGCTATCCCATCCAGGAATCGCAAAACTGGCAGTCCGCCTTCCTGCCAGGCGTGTACCAGGGGACGTACATCAACA
Organism: Verrucomicrobiota bacterium; assembly: GCA_046090125.1. Taxonomy (GTDB): domain Bacteria; phylum Verrucomicrobiota; class Verrucomicrobiia; order Limisphaerales; family UBA9464; genus UBA6176. Next base: position 16,730 of record JBJSZF010000451.1, on the reverse strand, counting down.
CGGAGCACACCAAGATCGAGCGGTTGATCGAGAACATCACCAACGCCTACCACGGGCTGGCCGAGCAGCGAGCCCAGCTCGACCTCCTCCACCAGCTCAACCAACGTCACCAACGCGCCCGCGCCGCCGACGCCCAGATCGAGTCGCGCATCCAGTCCTTCGAGCTCGCCTTTCGCATGCAGATGGATGCCGCCGACGCCTTCGACATCCAGCGGGAGCCGGAGCACGTCCGCCGCATGTATGGCGAGGGCACCCAGGCTCGTCAGCTCCTCATTGCCCGCCGCCTCCTCGAGCGAGGCGTCCGCTTCGTACAGGTGTGGCACGGGTCCGGCCAGCCGTGGGACAACCACGATGACATCGAGTCCAACCACCGTCGCCTCGCCAAGGAGGCCGACCAGCCCATCGGGGCCCTGCTGTCGGACCTGAAGCAGCGGGGCATGCTGGAGGACACGCTGGTCATCTGGGGCGGCGAGTTCGGGCGCACCCCCACGGTGGAGCTACCCACCCCGGGCGCCAACGCCGGGAAGCAGAACGGCCGCGACCACAACAACCATGGCTTCACGATGTGGCTGGCCGGAGGCGGCGTGAAGGGTGGCACCGTCCACGGCGCCACCGATGAGTTTGGGTTCGCCGCCGCCGAGAAGGTGGTCCATGTCCACGACCTCCACGCCACGCTCCTGTGGCTGCTTGGCTTCGACCACGAGCGCTTCACATTCCATCATGCGGGTCGCGACTTCCGCCTGACCGACGTCCATGGCAACGTCGTCCGCGAATTGATCGCGTGACGTTTCCAATCAAATGAAGGCCATCCTCCTCGCGGCGGGCAAGGGCACCCGCATGCGCGACCTGACCAAGGAAATCCCCAAGCCCATGTTGCCCGTCCAGGGCCGTCCGATCCTCGAGCACATCGTTGAGGCGCTGGTCTCCAACGGCGTCCGGGACCTTTGCATCGTCACCGGCTGGCACGCCGACGCCATCGAGGGCTACTTCGGAGACGGCTCCCGCTTGGGCGCTCACATCGAATACCGTCGTCAGGTAGTGCAGGATGGAACGGGCAAGGCCCCCGAGGTGGCGCGGGACTTCGTGGGCGACGACGACTTCCTCCTCAGCTACGGGGACATTCTCGTCCGCCCGGAAACCTATGGCCGGATGTTGGCCCGTTGGCGGGAGGGGCGATTCGGCGGGCTACTGACCGTCACGGCGGGGGAGGACGTCACGAAGGGCGGCCTCAACTTTTTTAATGAGCGCTTTGAGCTGACACGACTTGTCGAGAAGCCCTCCGCCGTCCAGTTGGATGAGTTGAGGGCGGAGGGTTGGCTTAGGCCCGGGCAGCCCGCGTGGTACAACGCCGGCATCTATGTCTTCCAGCCTGCGCTGTTCGACTTCACCGCCCGGCTGGTGCGGTCGCCCCGCGGCGAGTTCGAGCTCACCGATGCCATCATGGCGATGGTCGCCGCCGGGAACGTCGTGGCTGGGTTGCGCATCGAGGGCCGTTGGGTGGACGTGCGGGATCCCGAGGTCCTTGCATCCCTTCAGGACGACGCCGCCGGGCCTCGTCCCTCGTCGTGAACCCTCCGAGGCTGCGGCTTCGCCTCACCGGCGCCGCCGAGTCTGCCGTCCGAACCGGGCATCCGTGGGTGTACTCGGACAAGGTTCGCGAGCAGAACCGCCCCGGGCGCGCCGGCGAGGTGGCGGTGGTCTATGACCGCAACAACCGCTTCCTCGCCTTGGGGTTGTACGATCCGGACTCCCCCATTGCACTGCGCGTCCTGCATCGCGGCTCCCCGGTCCTCCTCGAGCCCGCGTGGTGGGTGGGTCGATTGCGGGAAGCCTTGTCGCGTCGCGCGACGGTCGCCGACGCGGACACCACCGGTTACCGCATCCTCAACGGGGAGTCCGACGGCTTCCCGGGGTTGGTGGTCGATCGTTACGCCGACTGCCTCGTGGTGAAGGCCTACGCCCCGGCGTGGCTGGGGTCGCTGTGGGGCAGCGTGACCGGGACCGTTGCGTCTCCCCCGTTGGATGGAGGCCTTCCACATCCCGCATGGCCGGCCATACCCGGGTTGGCCTTGGTTCCCCTCTTGGTCGACGTGTTGCATCCGGCACGCATCGTCCTTCGCCTCAGCCGCAACGTGGCACAGGTCGCCGGGCACCACGGCTTGATGGACGGCCAAAACCTGCATGGAACGGACGGGTCACCATCCGTGGTGTTTCGCGAGGACGGGCTGGCGTTCGAGTCCGACGTGGTGCGCGGGCAGAAGACCGGGTTCTTCCTGGATCAACGAGGCAACCGGCGCGAGGTGGGACGGATGGCCGCCGGTGGCCGGGTCTTGAACGTGTTCAGCTTCTCCGGCGGTTTTTCCGTTCATGCCGCGCGGGGCGGGGCCATCGCGGTCACGGACGTGGACATTTCGCCCCATGCCCTGGCATCGGCACGGCGCAACATGGCGTTGAACGCCGCCCAGCCGTGCGTGGTTCGCGCGCGGCATGAGCAGGTGCAGGCGGATGCGTTTCGATGGCTGGAGTCCGCGCCCGGCGGGGCGTGGGACGTGGTGATCCTGGACCCGCCCTCGATGGCGAAGCGAGAGCCGGAGCGTGCGGGCGCCATTGAGGCCTACGGGCGATTGGCCCGCTTGGGTGCGGCGTGCGTGGCACCCGGGGGGCTCCTGCTGGCGGCGTCTTGCTCCGCGCATGTGACGACGGACGAGTTCCTCGCGGCCACGCGAGCGGCCCTGCGGGGCTCCGGCATGGCTTGGACGGAGGAACGCGTGGCCGGGCATGAGCCGGACCATCCGGCGGGGTTCCCGGAGGCCCAGTACCTCAAGGCGCTTCAAGCACGGCGGGCGAGGTGACGCCGGGCGGGGCAAGGCGGGCGGGGCTGGATGCAAAAGCCGGTCTCGGGAGTGGCCTGCTGGGGTTCGTTGATGTGTCCCGTTAGTCGTTTGGGACCATGGATTTCGAATGGGGCTCGGTGAGACGGGCCGCCCCGGGTTCCCATGCGCCCCCTCACTGGGCCGTCCCCAGCCTGGGGCCGGCATGGTGGCAAGGCTTCTGTGGACAACCCGGCGTTCGATGGCATGGGTCCCCCAAAGTCTCCGTCAACAAGTCTTTCGGGACTGCAACCGTCCTCCCCATGCCCAGCATCACGTCTTCCTCCCGTCCGCAGCCTGCCCGGCCAAGGGTCGTCATCGTCGAGGACCATGCCATCACGGCGGACTACTATGCTTGGGTGCTCAAGGCAAAGCTGGGTCTCGAGGTGTGCGGCCGGGCGGTGGATGCGCGGGGCGGGATGCGACGGGTGGAACAGGAGCGGCCGGACCTGGTGATCGTGGACCTGACGCTGGCACAGGGCCATGGGCTTGAGTTGACCAAGGACATGACCCGCCTCGCGTTTCAACCCAAGGTGTTGGTGGTCTCGGCCCATGACGAGGCCATCTATGCCGAGCGTGCGCTGGAGGCGGGGGCGACGGGCTACCTGCGAAAGACCCATGACACCGTGGTGTTCATGGATGCCGTGCGGCGGGTGCTGGCGGGCCTCAGCTACGTGAGCCCTGAGGTGATGACCCAGATCCTGCATCGTCGGCGGGGCCAGGGCGGCCGGGTGGAATTGACCGATCGAGAGGTGCAGGTACTGGAGGGCATGGGGCAAGGACGCACGATGAAGGAGATCGCGGCGTTCCTCGGGATCGACGCCGGCACCATCGAGACCTACCGAAGCCGCCTGCGGGAGAAGCTCGGCGTCGCCAACAGCGATGCCTTGAGGATGTACGCGTTCCAGTGGGTGCACCTGGGCGTCCGTCCACCAGGACTGGCCATCGTGCAGGCGCCCACCTCCGATCCAGACGAGGTCAGGGCTCGGACAAGCGCCTCACCCGAAGCTCCGTCCGGATCCGTTCCATGAACTCTGGGATGCGCTGTTGGACCTCGCGCTCAGTCAGGACCTTGCGAATGTCCTCCTCGACGTCGGCCAGCGGCAGTCGTCGCGTGGGGATGCGCTCCAGGACCTTCACGAGGTGCAGGCCCATGTAGGTCTCAATCGGTCCGCCCACCTTTCCGGGCGCCAGCGTGAAGGCTTCCTTCTCGAGATCCTCAGGCCACAGGCCTCTCGGCACCTTGTACTCCCCGCCCCGCGCCCGGGAGGCTTCATCCTGTGAATGCTGTCGGACCAGCGATGCAAAGTCCGTGCCGCGTTCCGCCTCGGCCTTCAGCTCGCGGATCCGTTGCCGTCTCGCGGCGAGCGCCTCGACCCCAAGGGGCTTGCCGTCGGGCGTCGTGAGTGACACCAGAAGGTTCTGCACGCGCACCGCCTCGGGCTGTTCCCATTGCCCGGCGTTTTTCTCATAATACTCGCGGATGTCTGCCGAAGGGATGCGGACGGTGGGGCGCACTTCTCGGTCGATCACGGCGGTTACAATGGCCTCCGCGACCTTAGCAGATCGGAAGGCGGCGTCGGTGTAGCCCGCCTGACGGAGCATCCGTGCGAGACCCTCGGGCCCGAGGGATTGTCGCAGGCCATCGATGAACGCCCGTGCGGACTCCTCAGCCTTGCTGCGGTCGGCGGCGGTGGCGCGCGCCTCGAACATCCGCACCATGGCGAGTCGCTCCAGCACCTGGCGCTTCAGGGCGGGGAGCTGGTCATCCGCGACCAACTGGCCGCGCTGCGTCGCCTCCGTGCGGATCCTTTGGACCTCCGCCTCCAACTCCCCTCGCTCGACGCGGATGCCCGTGCCTTCGACGAGGGCCTGCTTTGGGTCCGCCCCCGTGGCGCGGGCCATCAGCCCGGCCGCGATCCATGCGAGGCCCGCCGTCTTGAACATCGATGATGCCACGCGCCCAAAATGCGCGGCCGTGGCACCTCCATGGCAACCCCAAACTGCGGGAGGGCAACCATGCATGCGTGCGCAGGGCTGGACCTGGGCTTGCCGACGCCCAGCGGCGCCCCGCACTGGGGCATTGTGTTTGGCGGCCCAGTGGCAAATCTCCTGCCCGTGACACAGACGTTCGCGCAGCTGGGCTTCCCCGGTCGGCTCGTTGCCGTCGAGGGCCTTGATGGCTCCGGCAAGTCCACGCAGATCTACCTGCTCAAGCGCTGGCTCGAGATGCAGGGCCTCAAGGTCTTCTTCAGCGAGTGGAATTCCTCCTCGCTGGTGAAGTCCGCCACGCGCCGCGGCAAGAACGAGGACCTCCTGACCCCCACCACCTTCAGCCTCATCCACGCCACGGACTTCGCGGACCGTTACGAGCGCCAGCTCGTGCCCCTTCTGCGAGCGGGCTACCTCGTCTTGTGTGACCGCTACATCTTCACCGCATTTGCCCGCGACGTGGTCCGGGGATGCCCGCCGGAGTGGGTGCGAGGCTTGTATAGCTTTGCGGCGCTGCCCGACCTCACCTTCTTCTTTAAGGCAAGCCTTGAGGTATCGCTGGCCCGCATCCTCGACAACCGTCCCACGCTCAAGCACCACGAGGCCGGCATGGACCTCAACCTGTCGCCCGACCCCTACGAGAGCTTCCGCATTTTCCAGGGCCGGATCTTCGAGCAGTACCTGGCCTTGGGCACCGAGTACCGGTTCGTGCTGATCGATGCCAACCAACGCATCGAGGAGCAACAGGGCATCGTCCGCCGCATCGTCTCCGCGGAGATCCAGCTTCCGGACTATCGCGTCGCCAAGGAATCCTAGCCTACCGTCGTCGTCTCGCCGCCCCCCGCCCGCCTTCGCCGCTCGTCCCACGTCACAGCATCCTCCCCTGCTTCCCATGCCTTCCCCACGCAAGAGGCCCGCGCCGCCCAAAAACCCCGCCGTCCTCGTCCCCAAGGTCACGCCCAAGCGCTTCTACGGCCATGGCATCCCGGGCGTGGACCCGCATTCCCTCACCGGGAAGCTCATCGTGGTCGAGGGAGCCGACGGCTCCGGCCGTTCGACGCAGATCGCCCGGCTCGTCCAATGGCTGGAAGCCACGGGGCATCACACGGTCCAAGTGGGGCTCAAGCGCTCCACGCTGGTCGCCGACGAGCTCGAGCGCGCCCAGCAGGGCAACATCCTGTCCCGCACCACCCTCTCGCTCTTCTACGCCACCGACTTCGCCGACCAGCTCGAGAACACCATCCTGCCCGCCCTGCGCTCTGGATCGATGGTCCTGGCGGACCGCTACATCTACACGCTGATGGCCCGGGACCTAGTGCGGGGCTCGGACGAGGCATGGCTCCGCAACCTCTACGGCATCGCGCTGGTTCCGGACGTCGTCTTCTACCTCGAGGTGGGGCCCCAGCAGCTCGTCCAGCGCGTCTTCGCCAAGAACCAGTCGCTGGACTACTGGGAAAGCGGCATGGACCTCGGCCTGTCCCGCGACATGTTCGATTGTTTCCTCCGTTACCAGGGCCTCATGCGCGACACGTTCCGGCGCCTCCAGCAAACCTACGGATTCCAGATTGTGGACGCCGACCGCCCGCCCGAGGAGATCAACGCGGAGCTTCAAGAGCGCATCGAGGACGTCTTGCGCGGGCGTTGAAGTGGGGCAATCCGGGCATGGCGGCGAGGTTCGGCGTCCGGGTTCGAGCCTCGCCTTCGGGCCGCCCCATGCCTTCATCCCTCCGCCTTCATCGTCCGTTGCCCGCCGATGGCCGGGCGATGACGTGAACGGACACGATCCTTCCGTTCACGGGATTCCACCCGCGGGCCTCCGATGTGCGCGCGTCGGGGAACAGCCCTTCCAGCCGAGATACGAACCCCTTGAGGGGGTCCAGCATCAGGATCATGCGAGGCCCGGGCTCGGCAAGGAAGCGGGCGGCCTCGTCCTCCGTTTGGAGGTGGCGGACCCACGGGCCGTCGTCGGGCCGGAGGTACCAGTAAATGCTGGGCTCTTGGAAGCCGAGCGTGGCGACGGGCATGCCCTGCTGAAGAAGCGGTGCGGCGACGCGCTGAAGGTCGCGTGCGATGATGAACCGGGAAGACCATGGCAACGCGATCCCCGCCAGCAGGCCGAGGACGAGGGCGGCGCCTCCCGCAAGCCGGACAAACCGGCGGTTGTCCGCTCCCGCCCGGTCCAACTCGATGGCCAGCCAGACGGCGAGCCACGGAAATGCCGGGAGGGTGTAGTGCGGGAGCTTGGTGCGGACGAGGGTGAACACCATGAAGACGATGGCTGCGCCCCCGAGAAGATAACGTGTCGAGACGTCCGCTGACCGCCACGGCCGGGCTGCCCGCAGTCGCTGAAACAGCCACGGCGACCACGGCAGGAACCCGATGGGAAACGCGAGGAAGTAAAAGGGCAGGCTCCCCACATATCCCGCGAGGCCCTTTAACCCGTGGCCTTCCATGACGCCGACCGACCGCGCCACGACATGCTTGCCCATGCCCACATTCCAAAACTCGCCTTGCGTTCGGGCGAGAGCCGGGATTCCCCACGCTCCCACGATGGCGAGCACGACGATGATGCCGGCGATCGCGTCCAGGGCCCGGACTCGAGGCAACCGGGCGTCCGGCGACGCCGCGCGAGCGAGGCTCCAGCGCGCCCATGCGAAGGGGATCACCGGCAGCCATGCCACGGGGCCCTTGGCGAGGAAGCCCCAGGCCAGGGCCGCCAGCCAGCCCCAGAACCAGCCACTCCCAAGGAGCGTGCCACGGCCGGGCCGCAGCAACTCCCAGCCGCACCATCCGGCCGCCACGAATCCCAGGATCATCGCCATGTCCGCGACGGCGAGATGGGCGTGCACGTAGAACTGCGGGCTGGTCACGAGGATGATCGCCGCCGAGGCCCCGGCACGGCGCGTGCCCATCCGGGCGGCCCATGCGGCGGTCGCCGTCGCCGAGAGCAACGCGCACAGCACGGACGGCAAGCGGACGGCGGCCTCGTTGCGGCCGAGCCACTGGATGCAGGCCGCCTGCATCCAGTAGATGGCCGGGGGCTTGTCGAACCGGTAGTCGCCATTCAACCGCGGCACGATCCAGTCACCGCTGGCCAGCATCTCTCGCGACGCCTCCGCGAATCGGGGCTCGTCCCGGTCCATCAACGGGAGGCTGGTGATGCCAAGCCCGAGGTAGAGGAAGGCCAGCGCCACCGCCCCCAGCCCGAGCGCCCATGCCAGGGCGGGGGAGGCGGACGCGACGGCAGGCTCTTCCTCACAACCCGGGGCGTTTCCCACGCCCCCCGGCATGGCATGGCCCGGGGTAGTTGTGCAAGGCTCTGATGCGGCGGGAATGTTTCTCGCCTTGGACACCATGGCTTGGCGAGCCTTCGAGGGACGTGATGTACGGATGAGCACGGAGCGGTGGAACAGGATGGCGAGGCGGGGTCTTGCGTGTTCCGAGCCTTGGCGGTCGGGACTCGGTTTGCTGTGGCCCTTTTTGATGGGCTTGGCGGCCTTGATGGCGGCCCTGCGCTGGGACGACGCCCTGTGGGGCTTGCGCGGTGGACAGGCCTCGGGCGGGCTTCATGCCACCGCACAGTTCCTGAGCACTTCCGCCAATGGGGGCGTCCTGATTCCGGTTGGGGTTGCCCTCGCTGCGTGGATGGCGTGGAGCGGAAGGCGTGCGGCGGCCCGATGGGCACTGGCCATGACGCTGGCCGGCTCCCTCGCGGGCCTCTCCGGCACGGTGCTCCGATCCGCCATTGGAAGGGCCCGACCGTTGGCCCCCGTCCAGCAGGGCTGGCATGGGCCCCGCGTGGATGGGCATTGGGTCGTCGGCCGTCATGCCTACGCCGCGTTTCCTTCGGGGCACACCTCGTTGGCGGCCGGGTTTGGGAGTTTCCTGTTCTTGCACCGACGTCGTTCCGGGTTGCTGGGGCTGGGCTATGCTGTCGCCGTGGCATGGTCACGGGTTGAGCTGGGAGCGCACCGGCCCTCGGATGTCATCGCGGGCCTGTTGGTGGGATCGGCCATGGCCTTGGCGGTGGGCCCCTTCATGCTCGCCACGGCGCAACGATGGCTTCCTGACAAGCCGGTGGACGGCGGCACCCTGCATGATTCACCCTAGGCCCACATGGAATCACGCAAGCTGGCGCAGTTGTGCCGGTCCCTCGCCGACGACAAGAAGGCCGAGGACATCGTTGTCCTGGACGTCCACGATCTCTCCAGCGTCACGGATTACTTCGTCATCGCGACCGGGACGAGCGAGCCGCACCTGCGGGCCATCGCGTCGAACATCTCCGACACCCTTGCGACGGACCACGGGGTGCGTCCCGCCGCCGTGGACGGTTCACCCAAGGCGCAGTGGGTCGTGCTCGATTACTTTGACGTGATCGTCCACGTGATGCGCAAGGAGACGCGCGAGAAGTTCGACCTTGAGGGCCTCTGGAGCGACGCGGCGCGTGTCCCGGCCCCTCGCAAGCGTGCGCCGCGAAAGGCGAAGCCGACGGGGGATGTCGTGCCCCCCGAGTCCCATCCGGTTTCGGAGTCCGGGGGGGAGGCCGAGGACACCACGACGGCCTAGGCCTGTGCACGCGACCGTCGCCCATTCTCATCCCGAATGCCGGCCCGGCCGGTGCCTCGGCTTGCGGGTGGTCGCCGCGTGGTTGGGGCAGTGCACTGGGTGGCTGGCCTTCATTGCGGCCATGGCCTGCTGCATGGCCGCGCCTCCGCTTCCACGGCTGCGCGTCAGCGACAACCACCGCTTCCTTGTCACGGAGGGCGGGCGGCCCTTCTTCTGGCAGGGCGACACGGCATGGGAGCTGTTCCATCGCCTCGACCGGAAGGACGCCGAGTCCTACCTGCGCACCCGGGCGGCCCAGCGCTTCAACGTCGTCCAAGCCGTCGTCCTTGCCGAGCTCGACGGACTCAACGAGCCCAATGCGAACGGGGACCGGCCCCTCGAGGGCAACGACCCGCTCCGGCCCGTCGAGAAGTACTTTGCACACGTGGACGCCGTCATCGGCATGGCCAACAGCCTCGGCATCTATGTCGGATTGCTCCCCACGTGGGGCGACAAGTGGAACAAGAAGTGGGGCGTCGGCCCGGAGGTTTTCAACCCCACGAATGCCACTGCCTACGGCGAGTGGTTGGGACGCCGGTACCGCGACGCGGGCGTGGTGTGGATCCTGGGCGGGGACAGGCCCGTGGAATCCGATGCGCACAAGGCCATCGTGCGTGCCATGGCCCTTGGGCTCCGGCGCGGGGACGACGGAGCCCACCTCATTACCTTCCATCCCACCGGCGGCTCCGGCTCGTCCAAGGACTTCCACGACGAGCCCTGGCTCGACTTCAACATGCGGCAGAATGGCCACGGTGCCGAGCACACGGGCCGCTACAGCCAAACGCGGGACGACCACGCCCGGTCCCCCGTCAAGCCCGTGATCGACGGCGAGCCCTTGTACGAGGGGCATCCCTTGTCGTTCGACGCCGCCAAGCTGGGTCACTCCGTGGCGGCGGACGTGCGTCCTCCGCTGTATTGGGACCTGTTCGAGGGGGCCTTTGGCCACACCTATGGGCATCACTCCGTCTGGCAAATGTGGACGACGTCCCGCAAGCCCGTGAACGCGCCCCTCATGCCGTGGACCGAGGCGTTGCAGGAGCCCGGGGCCTCCCAGATGCGGCACGGCCGTGCCTTGATGGAATCGAGGCCCTTCCTCACGCGCGTGCCTGCGCCTGAGATCATCGTGCCCGAGAGGATCGAGACGTCGGTGCCCGGCGCGGGCCGGGGCCGCTTGGCGGCGACCCGGGACGTCGAGGGAACCTATGGCATGGTGTATGTGCCCGTCGGTCGGCCCTTCACCGTCCGGCTGGACTTCCTGCGCGGCGAGCGCGTGCAGGCCTGGTGGTTTGACCCGCGCACCGGCAAGGCCCGCGAGGCCGGCGAGTTCCGGGCGCAAGGCGAACGTACCTTCGAGACGCCGACGCCCGGCGAACGGTTGGACTGGATTTTGGTGCTGGATGACGACGCGGCGGGTTACCGGGCGCCCGGGTCTCCGTTGCGAACGCATTGAGACGGCAACGGCTGGGCTGCCTTCGGCCTTCGTTCCGGCGCTACGGATAGAGGAGGTGGCGTGCGCGTCGCTCCGCAAACGACGCCAAGGCGCGATCACGTGTCGCCGTGATGTCGCGCCACCCCTTGCCAGACCGGATGGCGTCCAGCGTTGCAGCGTCACCGAGGAGCCCGGTCGCCTTGTCGAGCTTGAGGTCCGCCGGATGCAGTCGTTGCAACGTGCAGGCCAAGGCCAGCGCAAGGTCCGCCGCGCGAAAGCGGTCGCGGTCGGTCACGATCAGCTGGACCCCGCCGCATTCCTTGCCCTCGAACATGCTGGCGGACGGGGTGAAACGAGCGGGGACGAAGCGCACACCCGCCAACCCGGCCGTGTTGAGATCGGCGGCAAGGCGGCGGTCGTCGATGTAAGGGGCACCGAGGATCTCAAACGGAGTTCCCGTTCCCCGTCCGACGCTCAGGGCGCAGAACTCCAGCACGCCCACGCCCGGGTATAGCGTTGCCGCCGTCAACGACCGCATGTTGGGCGACGGATTCACCCAGGGAAGGCCCGTGGCGTCGTACCAGTCCGAACGCCTCCAACCCGCGCAGGGGACCACGGTGAGACGCGCGCCCAGCCTGCGCTCGTCGTTGAACATCCGCGCGAGTTCCCCCGCCGTCATGCCGTGGCGCAACGGGAGTTCGTGCCATGCGACGAAGCTGCGCGGCCCAGTGAGGACCGGCCCCTCGACCGTGACGCCGTTCACGGGGTTGACGCGGTCGAAGACGACCATTTCTTTGCCCGCCTTGGCCACGGCCTCGAGGCAGTTTCCGAGGGTGGAGATGTACGTGTAGAAGCGACATCCAATGTCCTGAATGTCGAACACGAGCGCGTCGAGGTCGGCCAACTGCTCCGGCGCGGGCGCGCGCCGGTCGCCGTACAAGCTGTACACGGGGAGGCCCGTCTTCTCGTCCTTGCCATCCGACACCTTTTCGTCGAGCACGCCGCGAATGCCGTGCTCGGGGCTGAACAAGGCCACCAAGCGCACGCCCTCGGCGGCGTGCAACAGGTCGATGGTGGGCCGACGCTGGCGGTCGCGGCCCGTGTGGTTCGTGACAAGGCCCACCCGCTTGCCCTTCAAGGCTTGGAACCCGTCGCGCCCCCAGACGTCCACGCCGTTGAGAACGTCGCCCGCGTCCGGGTCCCCCGCCCGATCCGCCGCGCCGCCGGTTTCTCCGCGGGCTTCGTCGGGGCTCCAGGTGCTGCCCACCGCACCGGCGGGCCAGGTCACGTCGGGCAATGCCTCGGCGGCGAGGGTGCCGATGCGGCGTCGCAGCGAGCGGACGTCGCCCGCCTCGGTGGGGTGGTTGCGATTCGACATGAGGATGACGGCGGTGGCGGTGCCGGGGTCGATCCACAGGGACGTCCCCGTCCAACCCGTGTGCCCGTAGGATCCGACGGGAAAATGCGATCCGCGGGGGCCGGCATAGGGCGAGTCGATGTCCCATCCAAGGCCGCGCAGGGGCAGGCCCGGCGGCGACTGGGCCGACGTCATGCGTGCGACGGTCTCGGGCTTGAGGATGCGGCGGCCATCCCATTCGCCGCCGTTGAGGAGCATCTGTGCGAAGCGGCCCACATCCGCCGCCGTGGTGAACAACCCTGCGTGCCCGGCGACGCCGCCCATGCGGCGCGCCGTGGGGTCATGGACGATTCCGCGCAGCACGGATCCGTCCGTGAGTTGTTCCGTCGGGGCGATGCGTTGCACGTCGATGCCGCCCTTGCCGCCGGGTCGATACTCGGTGTCCCTCATGCCGATCGGGGCGTGGATCTCGCGGCGCACATACTCGTCCAAGGGCATGCCGGAGACGCGACGGACCACCTCGCCGAGGAGGATGAAGTTGATGTCGCTGTACACGAACCGGGTGCCGGGCGGCTGCACGAGGGACTCCCGCATGGCGGACTCGATGGCTCCGGACCATCCGGACCAAGCCCCACCGGCCCCGAGGCCCGGGCGCAGGCCGCTCACGTGGGTGAGCAGGTGACGAAGGGTGACCGCTTGCTTGCCGCCATTGCCGAAGCCGGGGAGGTAACGTTCGACGGGCGCATCGACGTCCAGCCTGCCTTGCTCGGCCAATCGAAGGATCGCGGGCGTCGTGGCCAAGACCTTGGTCAGTGACGCGGCGTCGAACACGGTGTCGGGCATCATGGCCTCGGCTTTGGGGACCTTGGTGCGTAGGCCCACGGCGTCTTGGTGGATGCGGCCCCGGCGCTCGATGCGAACCACGCCGCCGGGAAGGTGCCCGGCCGCGACATCCTCCAGGATGGCGGAGCGGATGGAATCAAGCTTGTCGGTACGAAAGGGGGGGGGCGGGGCACCTTTGGAAGCGTGGTTGCGGGCGACGCAGCCGGACCATGCGGCCAGGCACGTCCAGGCCAACATCAGTGCCCAAGCCCTGCTCGGAGTTGTCGATGCCATGATGAAAACCTTGCGCTGAAGGCCGAGGCAAGTCACGCCACGCGGGTGTCCATCTTCCCGCTTCCGCCCTCCGGGGCTCCATGGGCACCCTTGGCGGAGCTGTCTCATGAATCCCTACGCTTCGTTTGTTACCGGGCACGCCCGCAGCCTTTCCGAGGGCAAGGCATGGCCCTTGGGTGGGTTCCCGTTCCCCGCGCGGCCCGCGCCCGCCCCGGATGCGCCGACGGTCCTGATCTTCTCCCCCCATCCAGACGACGAATGCATCGTGGGCGGGTTGCCATTGCGCTTGCAGGTGGAGCAGGGGTGGCGGGTGGTGAACGTGGCGGTGACGCAAGGGAGCAATCGCGAGCGCCAGGCCGAAAGGCTGGAAGAGCTGAAGGCGGCCTGTGGCTATTTGGGCTTCGGACTGGAAACCATCGGCGAGCGTGGCCTGGAGAAGGTGACGCCGCAGGCTCGCGCCCAAGACCCCGTAGCGTGGGCTGGCAAGGTGCCTCCGATCGCCGACATCCTCCGGAGGCATCAGCCCCGGATGATCCTGTTCCCGCACGCGCAGGATTGGAACGGCTCTCACATGGGCGTGCACTGGCTGGTCATGGATGCCTTGGCGGCGTTGGGCGGCGACTTCCAGACGCTTCTCTTGGAGACCGAGTTCTGGGGCCAGAACTACCAGCCCAACCTCCTTGTTGAGATCCCGGAGGCCCTCGTCGTGGAGATGATCACCGCCTTGACCTTCCATGTGGGCGAGGTCCGCAGGAATCCTTATCACCTCACGCTTCCGGCATGGCTGACCAACAATGTCCGACTTGGCGGGGAAACCGTCGGGGGACAGGGGGCTGCCCCGCCGGATTTCCCGTTTGGAATCGTCCATCGACTGCGGCGCTGGGCGAACGGAGGCGTTGAGGAGATCGTTTCAGGCGGGCAGGTGATCACGGCCACGGACGATCCGTCGTTGCTCTTTGCCTCGTGACGGCGAGCCAGCGGCCATGCCACCCAGCGAGCACAACGGAGGCCGGTGGATCCTGTCGATGGGCTGGCTTGACCTATTGTTCGCTCATTGGCCTGTGCCGTGCGAGGTCTTGAGGCCGTTGATTCCTGCGTCGCTCGGGATCGACGTGTTCGACGGGCATGCGTGGCTGGGGATCGTGCCGTTCCGCATGAGCGCGGTGCGGCCGCGGTGGATGCCGGCGTTGCCTCCGATCTCTGCATTTCCCGAGCTCAACGTGCGGACCTACGTGACGCTGGGTGGACGACCGGGCGTGTGGTTCTTCAGCCTCGACGCTGCAAGCCGGTTGGCCGTCCGGGTTGCCCGGGCGACCTTTCACCTGCCGTACTTCGATGCCCGGATGACATGTCGGCCCCTGGCCGAGGATGGCATCGAATACACCAGCCAACGGACGCACAGGGGAATCGTCGGGGCGCGGATGGAGGCGTCCTACCGTCCGATTGGGCCTGTGTTCCAGAGCGAGCCTGGCTCGTTGGAGCACTGGATGACCGAACGATACTCCTTGTATTCTGCGGATGGTCGCAACCGGGTTTTCCGGGGGGATGTCATGCACGAGCCGTGGCCTTTGCAACGGGCCGAGGCCTCGTTCGGTCACTGCGACATGACGAGAATCCTCGAATGGGAGCCAGCAAGGCATCAGCCGCCCCACCTGCTGTTTGCCCGTCGAGTCGAGGTCAAGGCTGCGTGGCCCGAGCTGGTGGCTCGGGCGTCATAGAGGAGCAAGGCACCCTCGGTTTCCTCGCATTGGCGTCCCTTTTGGGCGTGATGCGCTTCAGGCTGCGGTGGTCGCGGTGGATGGACCTACGGGACCAAGACGCTAGGCCACCCCTCTTAAACGTGCCCGCAACACCGCCCGTGCAAACGGGGTCGATGGCCAACCCTATTCCCGAATCCAGATGAATCCGCCTTGCCTCCAGTCCCCCGGATCCTTCATCGGCCGCTCGTCGAGCGCCGTATCGCCCACCCCACCAGCAACAGACCTGCCGCCACGCCTGAACCTTCCCACTCCGGGACGACGCTCAGGTTGCCGACCGCCAGCGAGATCTGCGGGTTCAGTTCCGCATAGCCGCTTGCCAAGGTGAACGAGGTGTCAGACCCATAGTTGGAATTCACGCCACCCACGTTCAAGGACCACGTCCCAGCCCCCAATGACGTGGTGTCGAATGTGATGGTCGCCAGTCGAAACGCCCCCGAAGGAATGGTCACCGTTGCGCTCGGCGCGGTACCGAGGTTCACCCCAAGGTCCACATTGAAAAACTGCTCGGTGACCTCCGTCATGTTCAGGAGTCGATTACCCGCAGGCAAAGACGAAAACGGCGTGCCGGTCACCGCGTCCACCGCCGTGATGATCGGCGCGCTCGCCGTGGCAACACCGTTCCCGATCTGGATCGATAGGTTGATGCCTATGACCGTGAACGCGGCACCAGGGTTGTTCGCCATGAGCACGTAGTCCTGGCCCGCTGTGTTCTCCGACAGCGACACCAACGTGTTCTCCATGTCGATCACCACCTGCTGCCCCCATGCGACCGTCGCAGCCCAAACCCACCCTGCCCACGCGGCCACCACCAATGCCTTCTTTGTCGGGCCTATTCTCATCGTCATTTTCATCGTCATTCTTCCTGGATCCTGCTTCGCATTCCTATTCCAACGTCAATCGTACCAGCTTGGAATCGCCCTCGACGGGGAGTCGCCATGCCAGCCATTCGCCTAGCACCTCCGGTTCCGGCTCCCATGAGGTCCACGCAGTGGCACCGTGCTCCACGGCCCATTGCATGCGCCATGGCAATCCATCATCTGGTGCCCGGACCAGCGCCGACATCCCATCCGCCGAGAGGAGCATGCTCGTCAAGGGGCGTTGGTCGGCTGGCAGCACCCAAGGCTCCGGCTCCGCATCATCTGCCCCAGAAAGGCCCGCCAAGCGCACCGAGCCCCCCCCTGAAGACGACCCTCGCAGGTCCAGCACAACCAACGCCGTCAAGGTCGTCGTCAATCGGCCCATGACTAGGGTGCCGTCCGTCGTCGTCACCGCACGGTCGCGGTTGTGATCGAAGCGCGACGTCAGGCTCGCGATGTTTGCCGATGTCAGGCTGGCGACCGTCGCGTTGTAGTCCGCAGTCGTGACCCTCAGGTTCGAGAGGCTGTTGCCCGTCTCGCCCGGGGCATTGCCCAGATAGAACGTGTCCGGCGAGGCAAGGCCCGTGTTTGACGTTGCCTTCATCGTGACCTGCAACCATTGGCCTGCCACAGCCTCCTGAGCGTCCTGGACCGAATCCCCGTTGTTGGACGTCCATGTCAACGTCACCCGGTCGGAGCCGCCCGCGCCCGCGCCCCGTCGCACGTTGACCGACGCGGGCGCGG
>JBJSZF010000450.1:0-3037 GCA_046090125.1 Verrucomicrobiota bacterium | reverse complement strand
CCGTCCTTCACCGTCTTCGTCGTCACGCCCATCGCCTTCAGGGCGGCCCGGCCCGCCGACGTCACGTCGCCGCCGGCGGCCAGGCCCGCGATGAAGCTCTTCGGCAAAGCCTCCGAGACGCCGTCCGTCACCTTTTCGATGGTCTCGCTCACCGAGTCTTGGACGAGCTGGAAGATGTCATTGGCAAAGCTCGCCTTCTCCACCACCTGGTCGGCGGCAAACAATCCCGCCTGCATGCCGCGCACCTTCTTGTAGTTGTCGTTGGCGGCCTTGAAGACCTGGATGTTCTTGTCGATGGATCCGATGTCTGAGCTCAGCAGGTAGAGCTCCTGCCTCAGCCGTTCATGCGCGGCAATCTGCTGGGAGATGGCCTGCTGGATCTTCCCGGGCGAGGCGCGCCGGCCCTGCCACGTCCTCGGCTTCAACGCGAACCCATGGGGGCCGATGTCGAGGACGAGATGGTAGGACGAAAAGCCAGGCTTCTTGGAGGAAGGCTTCAGCATGATCCCGTTGCGGGCATGGCCGTCCACAAGCTCCGGGTTGGCATCGGATTTCAGGATCACCCCGTAATTCATATCCCGGTACAGCGTGGTCAACCAGTCGGACGGCACGTCCCGCAGCTCGATCTCGAAGGCCGTCGAATAGCCGTAGTTCCACGTGCCCGGGAAGTCGATCTCGGGGAGATCCACAAACGAGAAGTGCACCAAGTCCGGCCCCGCGTACCCCTGCTTGTACAGCTTGCCCGGCCCGATGTCGTCGGGGTACGGCGTGCCATAGAGCTCAATCAGGGCGTTGTTGTAGGCGAGCTCCTGGCGCGCGATGTCGGCCTGGAGCTCGGAAAGGGAATCCTGCTCCGACCGCATCAACTGCGTGACGTCCTTGGCCTCGTCGAAGGACGACACCGCGTTGCCCAGGGCACGCACCGCGCGCTCGAACACCTGCTCGAAGTGCGTTCCCCCATCCTGGCCCACCACGGCGTTCGGGTTCAGGTCCAGCGCCAAGCCACCCTCCGAGATGCCCAAGGGGGACAGCCCGCCCTCGCAGTTGTCCATCGCCGTCTCGAGGCCGCGCGCCACCTCCGCCATCTCACGCAGCTCCGGCACCGTCGTCCGGTCCACCTTCTGGATGCCCTCGTGCGTCGGGTCCGGGTCCACCGCCGGCAGGATCGCGTTGCCCGCCAGCCAGTTTAGGTAGTTGCCCTGCCCCACGCGGGTCGCCCAATGATCCGCGCCCCATTGGCGCACCGTCGTCTTCACCTCCGCCGTGGCGGCGTCGGTGTAGGTCCGACGCGGGTTCTCCCGGGTCGAGGACAAGTGCTCCCAACCGGTGGACGCCACGGACAGGTAATCCTTGCGCCAAGTCAAATCGAAGACCTGCCGCCCGGCACGCGCCCACGCAGCCGCCGCCGTCGCGAACTTGCGCTCGTCCTGGTAGTCCACCGACACGGGCTTCCCCAGCACGTTGACCGCCTCGATGCGGGGCACCCAGTCGAACTGCTCGTTCATCAGGAGCGAGTAGTAGCCCTTCAACGCCGTGAGGTAGTGGCCGTACGCATCCCCGTGGCCCTGCGGGAACATCCACGCGGCGTCCTCCGCGTTGATCACGCCATCCGGCGTGCCATCCGCCTTCTCCTTGATGTTGTAGTTGAGCGCGTAGATCACCTCGCCCGAGTCGATGCCCCGCGTGTAGTTCCACACCATGCGGTTGTACACCGGCGTGACCTCCACGCCCGGCAGCAGGAAGTCGTCCCGCCCGCGCAGCAAGCCCAGCTCCTCCTCCAACAGCGTCGGAACCTGCCCCTTGAAGGCGAACAACGACGTCGCCACGTCCCCGTAGGTCTTGTCCGCCGTCCCAATCCCGATCGTCGGGTTGGCCGCGTCGGCCCAGGCCTCGTTGCCGATCATCATGTACAGGTCGCTCAGGTAGCCGGCTGCCAAGAGCAACGCGTCGTTGGCCGGGCCGTAGTTGTAGCCCGCCTCGATGCTGAGCATCCGGCCCCGCCGCAGCACGGTCTCATAGATCTCGATCAACCCGTAGTTGTTGATCGTGTCGAGGTTCAGCGCGATGTCGCCCTCCCACCGCTTGCCCGCCTGCGTCAGGATGCTGACATCCGTGTTGACCTTGTTGTTGAACAGGTCGCCCACGCGCTGGTTGAACGGGTTGATCCCCGCCAACACCCGCTTGATCCAGCCCTCCGCCAACGCCGGCTCCGTCCACTCCGACCAGTCCGAATCGTTCGGGTTGGCCACGTACAAGGGATGCGACGGCGACACCGGCCGGTACCGCATCACCACATAGTTGTCACCCAAGGCCTGGATGCCCGCGCCGCCGATCATCTGGCGCGGCTGGTCCGTCCCCTTCGCCGCAAGGCTCAGGTAACGCGACATCGTCACGTCCGGCATCGGCGGGAAGCCATCGACCGGGGCCGCGATCTTCCACTCGTACTCGAACTCGCCATATCGCCCCGCCATGTCTCCGGAGAACTGGAAGGTGACCAGCTCGCTCAACGGGTTGGCCGACGGGATGACCTTGATCTCGCCCCGGTTGAGGCGGCCGCCCACGCGGAAGATGTGCATCGCCACGGGATCGCCCCGCTGCGTGCGGTCCGTGCCGCTTGCCTCCATCAACGTCACGTAGCCGGAGCCCGGCCCCGTCGCACTGATGGCGTACGTGTCCACCGGTTGGTTGGCATTCGTGATCTCCGCCAACTGCCCCACGCCCACCCTTACCGTCTGGACCGTGTTCGGGATGTAGGTGCCGGGCACGCTCGGGTTCTCGACGAACGTCTCCAGGTCCGTGGCCAAGGCATCCACCAGCGTGTTCCACGCATTGCGCCCCTCCACGTCGCCCGCCGGGCAGAGGTCCTTCACCGCCGCCAGGTCGCTCCCGCGCAGCACGTTCAGCAACAGGTAGCTCTCGCCCAGGACCTCCTGCTTGAACTGGCCCACCAGCACCAAGGCGCCCTTCGTCCCGCGATTGGGGTCGATGTACAGGCGCTGCCCGAGGTGCGGCGGCAGGTTCGGGAAGTAGTACTTGC
>JBJSZF010000449.1:0-3618 GCA_046090125.1 Verrucomicrobiota bacterium | reverse complement strand
CCTGAGCCACGCGACGCCGGGACGTCGGCCGTGTCTTCCAAACGTGGTTCCCCGTGCTTCCATGGCGCGTCGCGGTCAGCCAATCACGAGGCTCATCCGGCCCCGGCGCCGCACGACGCGCACGGGAGCCCCGAACGCCATCGAAACCGGCCCTGACCGCAAGGCATCACCCACGGGCCCTGCGGCGACCACCTCGCCGGAGCGCAGCAACAGGGCATGGGTGAAGCACGGGATGATCTCCTCGACATGATGCGTGACGAGGACCAGCGACGGCCCGTCGGGCGTCGTGGCGAGGCGCTCCACGAAGCCGAGGAACAACTCCCTCGCCACGGGATCCAGCCCGGCGCAGGGCTCGTCGAGGATCAGCAACCGGGGCCGCGACATCAGGGCGCGGGCAATGAGGACCCGTTGCCGCTCGCCCTGAGACAGGACGGCCCAGGGCCGCTTCTCGAGGTGCAGGCACTCGACCTGGTCCAGCAGCTCAAGCGCGCGCCGCCGGTCGGCGGGGCTGGGCTTTCCCCAGAAGTCGATCATCGCGTGCTTGCCGCTGGCCACGGTCTCCAGGGCGGGCTCCGTGTCCGCCATCATCTGGCGGATGGAGGAGGAGACGATGCCCACTTGCATCCGGAGCTGGCGCCAGTCCGACTCCCCGTAGCGCTCGCCCAGCAGGTCGATGTCGCCGGACGTGGGCATGAAGTAGCCGGTGAGCGCGGCAAGCAGGGACGTCTTGCCGCAGCCATTCGGGCCGAGGATCACCCAATGCTCGCCGGGCATCACGCGCCACGAGACGTCGAGGAGGATGACGGTGCCATCGCGTTGGATGGAGAGCGACTGGATGTCGAGGACCGGCGTGCTCACTTGCGAAGGTGGGCCAGGATCTGGCCCGGGAAATAAGGCAGCGCACGCGCCACCTCCTTGAGCATGCGCGGGCTCATCTGGGAAGGGACGGTGGCCCGCACGTACGCTCGGGGATGTACGACGTCCCGCGGCCAAGGCCGGGCCGCCTGCTCCCCGACGGGGAAGTCCGGCAGCCGGGGTGTCCGCACGAAGACGAACAGGTTTTGGACGTACCACCACGCCACGTCCCCACGCTCCCAGAGCTGCCAACGCAGGCAGTCGATGGGCGTGAACCCCTTCCCTTCAAAAAGCGGGATCCAATAGCTGGGCCACTGCTCGTTCACGTGGTGCGTTCCGCCCTGGCCGGGAACGGCGGCACTGAAGACGACCACGTCGCCCAAGTTGCACAAGTCCGAGACGAACGACGGCCCGCGCGCGGGATCCAGGTGCTCGGCGACCTCCAGGCAGTTCACCAGGTCGAAGCGCCGCCCCAAGTCCAGCGAACGGGACAAGTCCCGGCGCTGGAACCGGTCCGGCGGGATGAGAAGCTGCTCGTCCCGGACGACATGCCCATCGATGCCCACGACCTCGCACCCGGCGTCCATGTAGGCACGCGCCCAGGTGCCGGAACCGCATCCGACGTCCACCACGGAACGCGCCGGGAACATCCGGAGAATCACCGGCACGACGGCCCGGGCGGACGCGGCCGAGTCCTCCTTGAGGCCCTCGTAGTAACGACTGGAGTAAGGCGAGGGCATGGTCTTGGGACGCGTTTCAGCCGCGGCGATACGCCTCGGCCAAGAGGGTGACGGGGTGGACGACCCGGACGTTGGCCCCGCGTTGACGGAGCCCGTTCACCACTTGCAGCAGGCACCCGGGGTTGCCGGTGGCGACCACGGACGCCCCGGTGGAGAGGACATGATCCACCTTGCGGTCGAGCAGGCGGCCGGCCATCTCGGGCTGCGTGAGGTTGTAGATTCCCGCCGAGCCGCAGCACCACGACGCCTCGGGCAGCTCGACCAAGCGCAGGTTGGGAATGGCACGGAGGAGCTTGCGCGGCTGGGCCGACACCTTCTGGCCGTGGCACAAGTGGCAGGACTCGTGGTACGTGACCGCCTGAGGGGGCTGGCTGGGGGAGGGGGACGCGACCCCGATCTCGGCCAGCCACTCGGCGACGTCCTTGATCTTCTGGTCCCACAGGAGCGCGGCGGACGCGTGGCGCGCGTCGTCGTGCAACAGCTTGTGGTAGTGCTTGAGGTGCGAGCCGCAGCCGCCGGCGTTGGTGATGATGGCGTCGAACTCGCCGGGCGGGAACTGGGCCAGGTTGCGCCGGGCCAGCTCCTGCGCCAGGCCCCACTCGCCGTTGTGGGCATGGAGCGAGCCGCAGCAGGACTGGTGGGGCGGCACATGCACCTCGCATCCATTGCGGGCGAGGACCTCGGCGGTGTCACGGTTGACGTCCGAGAAGATCAGGTCCTGGGCGCACCCGGTGAGGAGGGCGACCTTGAACCGTCGCGTGCCCGCCGGGGGAAGGACCGGTGGGAGGAGATCCTCGGAAAAGCGCGGTTGGACGGAGGGGGTCATGGCCTCCAGCTCCCGGAGTCGCTTGGGCAGGAGACGGGTGACGCCGGAGGATCGGACGAGGTCTTGGAGACCGGTTTCCTGCCACAAACGCAGGGCCGAGCCGACGGCCTGGAGGCGTCCATGGTCCATGAAGAGCCACTCCAGGGTGGCCTTGCGGACCACATCGCGGCGCGGGTTGTCGAGAACGCCCCGCGCCTCGACCTCGGCTCGGGCGTGCTCGAACAGCTCGGCGTAGTTCACGCCGGCCGGGCACGCGGTCATGCACGCGAGGCAGCCGAGGCAGAAATACATCTCCTCCCCAAAGGCAGGCGTGACCGGCAGGCGGTCGTCGGCGATGGCACGCATCAGGGCGATGCGGCCCCGGGGGCTGTTGCGCTCCAGCTTGGTGGCGTCGTAGGTGGGGCACGTCGGCAGGCACAGGCCGCAGTGCATGCACTGCTGCACGACCGAATAGTCGAGGTCCTTGAGGTGCGACGCCGGGGCGGTCATGGGACGCGGGCTGCTCCGATGGCCGTGTTCATGGCAATGATGCCGGGGGATTAGGCGAGGGCGTCCTCGCCCTCGAGGAAGCCCTGCAACTGCCGCAGCCGCGTGGGATGCCGCATCTTGCGAAGGGCCTTGGCCTCGATCTGGCGGATGCGCTCGCGGGTGACCTTGAACTGCTTGCCCACCTCCTCCAGCGTGCGCGAGTAGCCGTCCACAAGCCCGAACCGCAGCTCCAGCACCTTGCGCTCGCGCTCCGTCAACGTGTCGAGCACGTCCGCCAGCTTCTCCTTGAGCAGGGAGTAGCTGGTCATGTCCGAGGGGTTCTCGGCGGACTTGTCCTCGATGAAGTCCCCGAAGTTGGTGTCGTCGCTGTCGCCGACGGGGCTTTGCAGCGAGATGGGCTGCTGGGCCATCTTGAGGACGGCGCGGACGCGGTCCACCGGCATCTGCATTTCGTCGGCAATCTCCTCCGGGGTGGGCTCGCGCCCGAAGTCCTGGATGAGCTGCTTCTGCACCCGCATCAGCTTGTTGATCGTCTCGATCATGTGCACCGGGATGCGGATGGTGCGGGCTTGGTCGGCGATGGAACGGGTGATGGCCTGCCGAATCCACCAGGTGGCGTAGGTGGAGAACTTGTAGCCGCGGCGGTACTCGAACTTCTCCACCGCCTTCATCAGGCCCATGTTCCCCTCCTGGATGAGGTCGAGGAAG
>JBJSZF010000448.1:0-3257 GCA_046090125.1 Verrucomicrobiota bacterium | reverse complement strand
GCTGCGCGCGAGGGAATCGCCCCGGGCGATCCCGCCCCAGAGTGCCCCCAGTGCGGCCTGCCGATGCGGCCGAGAAGGTCCGCCCGCGGCGAGTTCTGGGGCTGCACGGGTTTCCCGGCATGCCGGGGGACGTTGCCGCTGGGGACGGCTGGGGCTGGGGGAGCGGGGGACGCGGGGGGGCTCGTTGACCTGGTTGACCGGGTTGACCGGGTTGACCGGGTCCATGCGGTCAACGCGGTCAACGCGGTCAACGCGGTCAACGCCGTCCGGCCCAGGTCCTGCCCGCGCCCGGAAGGAAGCTTGGCGACGCGGCGGGGTTTCGGGGACAACCTACGCGCATGGAGCGCAATCCTTGCGGGGGACGTGTGGCGGGCCTTGCCGTGGCCGTTGCGTGGGGCGTCGGGCTGTGGACGAGCCAACCCGCCACGCGCGCCGGCGCGGCCGACGCCCCGTTCATGGACGCGGCGCGCATGCTCCGGGATGTCTCGACGCTGGCGTCGGACGCCTTCGAGGGGCGCGGGCCGGGCTCTCAGGGCGAGGAACGTGCCGTCGCCTACCTCGTGCAGGAGTTCCAGAAGGCGGGGCTGAAGCCGGGGATGCCCGACGGCTCGTGGACGCAGGAGGTGCCGATCATCGGCGTCCGTTCCACGTTCACGGCCTCATGGACGGCCGACGGGACGCGCCGCGACCTCGTCTTCCCGCAGGACATCGTGGCGTGGTCGGCGCAGACCAACGCCGTGTCGCGCGTGCCGGAGTCCGACATGGTCTTCGTGGGCCACGGCGTGACCGCGCCGGAATATGGCTGGGACGACTACAAGGGCGTGGACGTGCGGGGCAAGACGGTGGTGATCCTCGTGGGCGACCCGCCCGTGGCGGACCCGCGCAAGCCCGGCGAGCTGGACCCGCGGATGTTCGGAGGGCGCGCGATGACCTACTACGGCCGCTGGACGTACAAGTACGAGGAGGCGGCGCGGCGCGGCGCGGCGGCGGCGTTGCTAGTCCACGAGACGAAGGCGGCCGCGTACCCGTGGTTCGTCGTCGTCAACTCCTGGGGCCGGGAGCGGTTCGAGCTGGAGGCGGACACGGACCCGAAGGTGGTGCTGGCGGGCTGGCTGAGCCTCGACACGGCGAAGGAGCTGTTGAAGGCCAATGGGCTTTCCTACGACGACGCGGCGGCGCTGGCCGTGCGGAAGGACTTCCAGCCGCGCGTGCTTCGACAGCGATTCGCGGCGGAAAGCCAGCAACAGGTGCGGCGCGTCTTCTCGCGCAACGTCGTCGCCCGCGTGCCCGGCTCGCGGCGGCCCGACGAGTCCGTCGTGTACTCCGCGCACTGGGATCACCTCGGCCGCGATGCCAAGGCCGACGGCGACGGCATCTACAACGGCGCGGCGGACAACGCCGTGGGCGTCGCCGGGCTGCTGGAGCTGGCGCGGGCCTTTGGCGGGGAACGCAAGGCTCCCGCGCGCAGCGTGGTGTTCATGGCTCCCACGGCCGAGGAGCAGGGCTTGCTGGGCGCGCGCCATTACGCCCGCAACCCGCCGTGGCCCGCCCGGGGCGTTGTCGCCAACATCAACATCGATGGGATGAACACGTGGGGTCGCACCCGGGACGTCCGCCAGATCGGGCAGGGGCACTCCAGCCTCGACCGCGACCTGGAACGCGCCGTGCGCGCCCAGGGCCGCAGGGTGCTTGCCGACGCCAATCCCGAGCGCGGCATGTTTTACCGGAGCGACCACTTCGAGTTCCTGCGTGCGGGCGTGCCCGCGTTGTACATGAAGGCGGGCGACGACTACGCGGACCATCCGCCGGGCTACGGCCAGCAGAAGGTCACGGAGTACATCGACCGCGACTACCACAAGCCCAGCGACGAGGTGAAGGAGGGCTGGGACCTGCGCGGGGCGGCTGAGGACCTTGGGGTGTTGCACGCCGTGGGAAGGGGGCTTGCGAACTCCGGCGCGTGGCCGCGCTGGAGCCGGTCCAGCGAGTTCCGCGAGGCGGGCCTGCGACGGCGGTCGGGCCGGTGATCGAAGGGCGCACGCGAATGGCCATGGGCGCGCCCTTGCTCCGCTTCGAGGGGTTCACGCTGGAGCTGGCGACGGCGTCGGGCTGGGTTCGCGTGCTCGACGGGATCGACCTCGCGGTGGGCGAGGGCGAGGCCTTGGCGTTGGTGGGCGAAAGCGGCAGCGGCAAGACGCTGTGCGCCCAGTCGGTGACGCGGTTGATGCCACCCGGGGTCGCGCGTTGCACCGCCGGATCCGTCCGGCTGGCGGGCGTGGACGTGTTCCAATCCCCGGAGCGCGCGCTTCGGCCGCTGCGCGGGGGCGTGGTCGGGCACGTGTTCCAGGAACCGGCCGCCGCGCTCAACCCCGTCCTCCGCGTGGGCGACCAGGTGCTGGAGGCGCTGCGCTTGCACCGGCCCGGCGAGGCCAGCCGCGCCGAGGTCGTCCGTTGGCTGGCGCGCGTGGGCATCCCCGCACCGGAGGAGCGCGCGCGCCAGTTCCCGCACGAGCTTTCGGGTGGGTTGCAGCAACGCGTGATGCTGGCCATCGCGTTGGCCCCGCGCCCGCGCCTGCTCGTCGCCGACGAGCCCACGACGGCCCTCGACGTCACCGTGCAGGCGCAGGTGCTCGACTTGCTGGCGTCGCTGCGGCGCGAGTTGGGCATGTCGATCCTTCTGGTGACGCACAACCTCGGCGTGGTGGAGGGCCTCGCGGACCGCGTGGCGGTCCTGTACGCCGGGCAGGTGGTGGAACACGGGCCCGCGCGGGACGTGTTGGCGCGGCCGTTGCATCCCTACACGAAGGCGTTGGTCGAGTCGGTGCCGAGGTTGGGCCGTTCCGCTCCGAGTTTGGGCTCGTTGCCGGGCTCGGTTCCCACGCCCGGCGCGTGGCCGGATGGGTGTCGGTTTGACCCGCGTTGCCCGCAGGCGCAGCCGACGTGCTCGCGGGAGCAACCCCCATGGCTCGACCTCGCGGGCGGGCGTGGCGTGCGTTGCCCGTTTGCGGGCCCGGAGGTGCGCGGATGACGACGTTGCTGGAGGTGGATGACGTGCACGTGGGATACCCGGCGAACGTCGATGGCTGGGGCCGGGCGCGGGCGCGCCTGCGGGCCGTGGATGGGGTGAGCCTGCGGGTCGGCGCAGGGGAGGTCGTGGGGTTGGTTGGGGAGAGCGGCTGTGGGAAGAGCACCCTGGGCCGGGTGATCGTGGGGTTGGAGAGGCCGACGGTGGGGACGGTTCGGTTTGAGGGCCGCGACGT
>JBJSZF010000447.1:0-4411 GCA_046090125.1 Verrucomicrobiota bacterium | reverse complement strand
CCTTGTCGTTGGCGGCCAGCCCGGTGCGTTCCTTGCGCAGGGCGTCGAGGGCCGCGATGTCGCGGCGGGCCGCGTCGGCCTCCTGCGCGGGCAATCCTGAAAGCTCGTAGGTGGGGGTTGCAGGCTTGTGAGAGGAACCGGGGAAGGGGGCGCGGTCGGCGGAGCCGGCGACCCTTTGCCAGCGGTTGGTGTCGAGGGCGACCTCGATCCGGTAGCGAGTGGGAAGGCGGTCCTTGAACGAGCCCTCGCGGTCGCGGCCCCAGACGACGCGTTGCAGCAGCTCGGGCTTCTTGAACTCCAGTTGGACCCATCCGCGGCCGGGCTCGTGGGAGATCCAGGAGCGTGCGTTGCCCACCTTGCCATCGTTGATGTGGGCGAGCTGGTGGATGGCATGGCCGGGCAGTGTGCCGGATGCGGTGGCGACGGTGCCGGCCGAGGCGAGTGCGACGTTGCGCTCACCGGTCCAGGCCTCGAGCTCGTCGATGCAGGGCTCCGCGCCGCTGCTGGCCAGGATGGTGAAGCGCAGGTAGCGGGCCTCGACGGGCGGGAAGGCGTCCTCGTTGCGGGCAAAGTCCACGTGTGGCCGTGCATGGGAGGCTTGGGCGGAGGGGGCTTCCGGATCCTTGGCCACGTGTGGTGCCAGTCGGGTTTCCAGGGCGAGGATGCGGGCGTCGAGGGCGGCGAGCTGGGCGACGCGCTGCGGCGCGGGCGGCAGGTCGCGTTCGCCGTGCTGCACGCCGGAGAGGAGGGCCACCATGCCGTGGTACTCGGACTGGGTGATGGGATCGAACTTGTGCGTGTGGCACCGGGCGCAGCCGAGCGTGAGGCCGAGGAATGCGGTGCCCGTGGTGGCCACCATGTCGTCGAGCTCGTCCGCGCGTTGCTGGGCGGTGAGGGCGGGGTCCGGGCTCTTCACGATGTCCACGGGGCCGCCGACGAGGAACCCGGTGGCCACGGGTGCGCCGAGGGCGTCGCCGGCGACCTGCTCGCGGACGAACTGGTCGTAGGGCTTGTCCTGGTTGAAGGCGGCGATGACGTAGTCGCGGTAGCGCCATGCGGCGAGGCGCTCGCGGTTGGTTTCAAAGCCGTTGCTTTCGGCGAAGCGGACGACGTCGAGCCAATGGCGCGCCCAGCGTTCGCCCATGCGTGGGTCGTCGAGGACGCGCTCGACGAGCCGTTCATAGGCGTCCGGGGCGGGATCTTGGACGAAGGCGGCGACCTCCTCGGGGGTGGGCGGAACGCCGAGCATGACGAAGGAGATGCGGCGGATCAGGGTGGCGCGCGGCGTCTCGGGCGAGGGGGTGATGTTCTCGCGGGCGAGGCGCGCCCGGACGAACGCGTCGATGGGCTGGACCTCGGCCCGCGAGCGGTCGGGAACGGAGGGGACGGCGGGCTTCTGGACGGGTTGGAAGGACCAATGCGGCAGCGTGGCGTCCGCGCCCCCAGCTCGGGCGGCGAGGAGTCCTCCAAGGAGGGTTGGCAAGGTTTGGCGTCCGACAAACGCGAGCATTCGGTCGCCTAGCCTTGTGATTCCGCGCTTCATGAGGTGGTGGGCACTTTCCAGCAGGCGGGACGTGTTGTGGAGCGAGAATTCGGTCGTCTCCCCATAAAATGCCGTGGCCATGCGGCAGGAAGGGCAGGGGAACAAGCGGGCGAGGGAAGGCCTGCTGGCCGCAGGTCGTCGAGTGGTGCGTCCGATGATCCGGGGCGGGTCAGTGTCGTCGCTGGGCCGAGACAGGAGGTGGTGGGGTGCTGGCGTGCATGGCATGGATGCCCCCGCCCGTGTTGCCGAAAAATGGGGAAGGAGGCCATGAGCAACACCGCGACCCCACTGCTGGATTCGGCGGGCACTCCGTTCGTTCATCCAAGGGCTCTTGGGATGTCGTGAGATGGAATTGGGACGGTGCGTGTCCCGTGTGCCAACGCACGAGGGTCGAGAGGAAATGTCGGGCTGTTGAAATCCGACGACGGTTTGCAATCCATGCGGCGCACACCCTGTGTGGGGTCCCACGGAAGCACGAGACTTCTGGCGGGATTCAAGCCCAATCCTCCGCGCGCGCACCCACGGTGAACCCACGGTGAACCCACGGTGAAGCGAAGCGGGTCACGCCTCGTCGCCATTCTTGACGCTCGGGAGCGTCCTCGGGATAGTCGCTCGCTTTATTGCAGGCTGGCCTTCGCCAGACCCTTCCCTTATGTCGAAGCAGAACGAGAAGAAGTCCCCGGCCATCTCCGCGCCCCGGCGCGCCCTGGTCACCGCCAAGCCCGTCGGCAAAACCGTCGCGAAACCCGCGGCAAAGCCCGTCGGCAGGCCCACACCGCCACCTTTGTCCAAGGCTGCGGAGGGCACGCAGGCAACGCAGAAGCGGATGGCCAAGCCGTCCGCCGGGAAGGGCGGAGCCAAGGGCGCAGCCCAGGCGAGGGCAGGGACTGCCTCCGTCCGCAACGTCGGGGCACCGCCGAGCCCGAGCCCGGTCAAGCGCGAGCCCAAGGCCTTCGGGCCCGCTGCCAAGTCGCCGTCCAAGGGCCGCCATGCGTCGCCTTCCGAGTCATCCTCGCGCGCCCCGGAGTCCCGATCGCCGGTTGCGGCGGCGGCATCATCCGGGCCGTCGGCAGCGGCTGTTGCACCCGCCTCCTTGGTGGGTCCAGGTGCTCCTTCCCCCGCGCCCGTGCAGGGCCAGGGTGGTGATGCCGATGGTCTGGGCGGGCTAGGAACCGTCCGCAGCTCGTCGGGCGTGGACATCACGGAGAAGATCAAGGAGTTGGTTCGCCTTGCGCAGGAGCAAGGCTACCTGACCTATGGCGACATCACCGACGCCCTCCCCGAGAACCTCGTCACGGCGGAGGACCTCGACGAGATCTACATCAAGCTGCGGAACCTCGAGATCGACATCGTGGACCAGGCCGAGGTGGACCGCGTCAAGCAGCCCGAGCAGGAGGAGGAGGACGAGAAGGCCCGGCTCGACATCCTGGACGACCCGGTCCGGATGTACCTCAAGCAGATGGGCCAGGTCCCATTGCTGACTCGCGAGCAGGAGGTCGAGATTTCCAAGAGGATCGAGGACAACGAAAACGAGGTGAAGCGCATCATCTACGGCTTTGGCTTCTCCGGGAAGGAGCACATCGCCCTTGCCGAGAAGCTGATCTCGGAGCCTCCCAAGGAGCGCTTTGACCGCGTCATCGTGGACAAGAAGATCGAGACGCGTGACGAGCACCTGAAGGCGCTTCGCAAGCTGGTGAAGGACGTCCGCGCCATCGACATGGAGGTGGATGCCCGCTGGCACGAGCTGCGCCAGGCTCCTTCCAAGGTCAAGGCGGCCAAGGTGGAGGCGGAGTACCAAAAGCTCGACGAGAAGCTGCAGCGCAACTTCCCCAAGTTCTACTACAAGCAGAAGGTCATCGAGGAGATGTGCCTGGTCGCGGACAATATCCACGACAAGTTCCTGGGCGCGTTGCGGACGCTGCGCGAGCTGGAGCCGCAGAAGCGGCACGCGCAGGCCCAGGCCATGTTCATGGCCGAGGAACGCAAGACGCAGGCGCTCGAGGAGTTCGTGCGCATGACGCGCGACGAGTACGTCGCGGCGTTCCAACGACTGAAGGACTTCGAGCGCAAGGCGCTTCAGGCCAAGACCGAGATGGTCGAGGCCAACCTCCGGCTCGTGATCTCCATCGCCAAGAAGTACACCAACCGCGGCCTGTCCTTCCTGGACCTCATCCAGGAGGGCAACATGGGCCTGATGAAGGCGGTGGAGAAGTTCGAGTATCGCCGCGGCTACAAGTTCTCCACCTACGCCACCTGGTGGATCCGCCAGGCCATCACCCGCTCCATCGCCGACCAGGCCCGCACCATCCGCATCCCGGTGCACATGATCGAGACGATCAACAAGATCGTCCGAACGTCACGCCAGATGCTGCACGAGATCGGCCGCGAGCCGACCCCCGAGGAACTGGCGGAAAAGCTGGCCATGCCCCTGGAAAAGGTCCGCAAGGTCCTCAAGATCGCCAAGGAGCCCATCAGCCTCGAGACGCCGATCGGCGACGAGGAGGATTCTCACCTGGGCGACTTCATCGAGGACAAGAACGCCGTCCTGCCCATCGATGCGGCTATCCAGTCCAACCTGCGCGAGACCACGACCCGGGTCCTGGCCTCCCTCACGCCCCGCGAGGAGCGGGTCCTGCGCATGCGCTTCGGCATCGGCATGAATACCGACCACACCTTGGAGGAGGTCGGCCAGCAGTTCAGCGTGACCCGCGAACGGATCCGCCAGATCGAGGCCAAGGCCCTGCGCAAGCTCAAGCACCCCAGCCGCAGCCGCAAGCTGCGCAGCTTCCTGGACAGCTAGGATACCCGGCTCCGCAGACCCCCTCCGGCCCTTCAAGAGGCGGAGGAATTGCGGGGCTCCGGGCGGGG
>JBJSZF010000446.1:0-2208 GCA_046090125.1 Verrucomicrobiota bacterium | reverse complement strand
GTTTCCCGGCAGCCTTCGCCCATGAAGCGGTTGCCTTGGACGGCGTTGCTGGAGCGGGAGGGCGATGGATTTGTGTCCCGCTGCCCGGAGCTGGACGTCGCCAGCCAAGGCGATGATGTCCGCGAGGCCCTGAAAAACCTCCGCGAGGCCGTGGAATTATTCTTGGAATGCGCGCCTCCGGAGGAGCTCGTGCGCCGCCATCGGCCCGGGCCCTTCGGGCGTTTCATGTGGTGACGACCCACGTCTGAATCGCACGCGGATCTCCCATGGATCCCATGGGGTCCGGCGCGTCGGGGGCGCGCCGCATCAAGGCTATCGAGCGAGCCCTTGGCCTTGCTCGGGGCGGTAGGGGCGATTCCAGGCTTGGTTGGTTTGCATCTGGCGCGCGAGGGCAAGGCGGCGGGCGGGGTCGTGGGAGGCCCAGCGCCATGCCTCCAACGCCGCCACGGGACCGGGGCACGACCCGACGCGGTCGGCGAGGGCGGAGGATGCCAGCGAGTCGATGGGCGACGTCGGGCGTGCCGCCCGTCCGGCGAGCCACCACGTCCCCCATGCGGTCCAAGGATCCTTGGGATCGGCCTGGGCGATGCGGGCGCGCAGCGCCGTGAAGGCCGATGGC
This sequence comes from Verrucomicrobiota bacterium, assembly GCA_046090125.1. GTDB lineage: Bacteria > Verrucomicrobiota > Verrucomicrobiia > Limisphaerales > UBA9464 > UBA6176. The sequence goes on along the minus strand of JBJSZF010000446.1, from coordinate 1,589 downwards.
GGGATGCCCTGGGGCGTGCCCCACGCGAGTCGTGCGATGTCCGCGAGCCATGCCGGAGCCGGGGCCACGGGCGGCAAAGGAATCAGTCGGACGCCGCCTACGTCGTCGGGCACCACCACGCGCTTTCCATCCGTCGTGAAGGGCTCGCCCGGGATCTCGGGCGAACGAGCACGGGGCGTGGTTCCCGGCCATGACGCGACCTCCTCGCCGGAGGCCAGCAAGGCGAGCGTCACCGCGCCCTGGGCGTTCTCGAAGCGCAGCCATTGGGCATCGGGCGACACATGGACGCGCGACAACGGGACGTCGGCAGGGACGCGGGCGGAGCCGAGGCGCGTGCCGTCGATGACGTTCCACGCCTGCACGCCTTGGCGGTCGCGCGCGACCACGCGGCGATCGTCGCCGAGATAGCGCGCCTCGTCCCATGAGGTGCCCGCGCCGAGCACGGACCGGTCCACGGGCGCGTCGGGCGTGCGCACGAGGCGTTGTTGCAAACCGCCCTTCTCGGCCGGCACGAGGAGCCACGTGCCCGAGCCGTCGAGGTCGAACGCTCCCGGCGCGGGGACGGCGATGCGGGCGATCTCGACGCCGGGCCGGTTGGCGTCCCAGACGCGGGCCGAGGTGGCGTGGGCGGGGCCGACGAGGGCGGCGATCCATGCGCCCGACGGGGTGCCCTTGAAGGCGTGGATGGGCTCGTTGGAGACGACGAGGGAGGAGGTTCCGGGAACGGGTTGATGCGCGCGGATCGACGACGGCGACGCGCTCCACAGGAACGAGCCTCCCTGGCTGACGGCCACGTGCGCGACTTCGGGATGGGGAAGCCAAGCGCCGACGGGCAGGCCGGTGCGCAGGTTCCAGAGCCGGGCCTTGGAAGGCGCCAGCGCGACGGCGGCCCACGCCCCATCCGCATCGATGGCGAGGGCCTTGGGCGCGGCGGCCAAGAGCATGCGCGAGCCTTCGCCGTGGCCTTCCCATGGCTTCCATTCGACGGCGCCCGACGCCTCGACGGTGAGCCAACGACCGTCGGTCCCGGGGAAGGAGGAGGCCACGACGGGGGTTGCGCCGCCCCTCCAACCCTCCATGGCAAGCCCCGGCCGGGTCTCCAACACGACCTCGCCCGACGTCGTTCGTGCGCGCAACCACCGGCCCGTGTCGTCGAACGCGAGGGACTCCAGGCGGCCCATGCCGGGGCAACCCCGTGCCCAAGGGCGTCCGGAGGCCCAATCCCACAACACGACGCCGCCGTCCGCTGTGCCCGTCGCGAGCCCGAGCCCGTCCGGCGAAAACGCGAGGGCGGGCCCTATGGCCCCGGGCAGGCGTTGGCCGACCGCCTTCAGCGTCCGTCCGTCGCGCAGTTCGATGCCATCGGCCCTCGCCAAGGCCAGCACGATGCCGGACGGATGCCATTGGGCCGACGCCACGGCCCCGTTCAAGGTGGCTTCGGCGATGGGGGCTTCGTCGGGCATCGACACCAACCGGAGCGTGCCGCCATCCCAGCGGGCCTCGCGGCGGCCGTCCGGGGATGGCATGGGCGGGAGCGTGGGCGTTCCGCGCGTGGCCCCCGGCAGCCAACGTGCCGCGTCGGGAGCCAG
>JBJSZF010000445.1:0-7199 GCA_046090125.1 Verrucomicrobiota bacterium | reverse complement strand
CGACATCGTGGGCTCGTGATGAGCCTGTGGCTGCTGTGCACCGCCCTGGGCAACTTCCTCGTGGCCGCCCTCACCCGGCTCAACACGACGATCGTGAAGGCCTCGGGCTCCACCGAGTTCCTCCTCTACGCAGGTCTCATGCTGGTCGCCACCGGGGCGTTTGCGCTCCTCGCTCGGGGCTTCTTCGGCCCGCCATCCCCCAGCGGCACAACGCGCCCAGACCTCGTCGCCTGAACCGGTCGGCACCCCCACCCGTCGGTCTGCAAGGCTCCAAAGCCCCCAACGACGTCGCTCCACGGCCTCGTCCCCTACCGCACCGGGGAGAAGGCGACGCGAAAGCCGAGGTTTCCCGTGCGGGTCCCGGGCGACACCTTGTCGCGGAACGCCGACCGGCACGACGATGCGTCCTGGCCCCAGCTCCCACCCCGCGCGATCCGATCCGTGCCCGATGATGGGCCTGTCGGGTCCGTGGCATCGCCGACGGGATAGGAGCCCGCCCAGTCCGCGCACCATTCACGGACGTTTCCAAGCATGTCATGCAAACCCCACGCGTTGGGAGCCTTGCCCTGGCCGCGCTGCGGCAGGCCTCCCGCATTGCCCAGCCACCATCCCACCTCGTCCAACTCGCCGTGGCGCGGCCCCGACGTGCCCGCACGCGCCGCATGTTCCCACTCCGCCTCCGTCGGCAACCGATACTCCTGCCGCGACGTGATGCGCCCCGCCGCGCGCTCCCGCTCGGTCAAGCGTCGGCAATACTCCGCCGCCTCGCCCCACGTCACCCATTCCACCGGCCGCCCCGGGTCGCCCTTGAAGAAGGAGGGGTTGCTGCCCGTCACCGCCAAGTACTCCGCCTGGGTGACCTCATGGTCGCACATCCAATAACCCCGGCTCAGCGTCACCGCGTGCTGGGTCTCGTCGGGCCACCGATCCGGCTCCGTCGCAGGGCTTCCCATGACGAACACGCCGGCCGGAATCCACGCGAAACCCGGCGGCCCCGCCGAGCCCACGCGGTAAAAACGCGCCGCCGCCCCGGGGCTCAGGTCCACCAACACGGCCCCGTTCGTCCCCACCACGACGTTGGTCCACATGTCCCAGGGGCCATCCACGCCCGGAGCGAACTCCACCCCCACCGTGCTCCCGGCCATAGCCCTCAAGGTAAGCTTCGGAACCAGCTCGATGGCCAGCTCCGCAGGCGAATCACCGGCCCACGCACGCAACCCGGAAACGCACGCCCAGAGCATCCAACCCCATCGCTTCGTGTTCGATTTCGTCTCATGGCTCATGCCATGCGACGGTCGTCTTCAACCCGCCGCGCCTCCGCGCTGACGTTGCCCAAGGCTGGCTACCCATTGCCATCCTCCCTCGGGTGCGTCCCACCCGGCCCGGCCCCTGCCAACCCCGCGCAGGAGGGTCACGCTTGAAAAAGAAACGCCGCCCATTCCCGAGGGAACGAGCGGCGTTTCACCCAAACAACCCTAACCTTGCCCGGACCACCCAGTCCGGACACATCATCTCCTAGCGAATGCCGTGCCAAAATCGGCACCGCCCTTGAACCAACCTACATTCCAAAAATGCGCAAGTTCCTTGCGATGCCGTAGGCCACCATCAACCCCAACACCACCCCCACCACCCACGGCCGCATCCACGGTTGCCACGCCGCCACCCCAACTGCCCGCAGCAAGCCCGCCACGACGCCCCAACCCACCATCGGCACCATCAACACCCACATCGGGTTCAGCCGCCACGCCTCCTGCCAACGCCCATTGAGCAACGCGTGCGTCGCCCGTAGCACGCCACACCCCGGGCATTGCAGGCCCGTCGCCATGTTCAGGTAGCAACGCGGGTAATACACCTGACCGGCGGGCTCATTCCGCCACAACACCCACAACGCCAACAACCCGGCCACCCCCCAGCCCAGCCACATCCCCCAACCGAGGCGTCCCCGGTCCACCGGGCGCCCGCGCCCCATCACGGGTGGAGCCGAATGCGTCATGGCCATGGCTCCAGCAAACGCGTGCCTATGCGCGGAAATGCGGCCGCACGTTCGAGGCCGAACACAGCTTCACCACCCAAATCCCCAGGGGCAGCCCCAGCAGGCAACAGCAACTCGTGAAGCACGGCACCATCACCAGGATCCCCGCCGTCATCGCCAGCCCCCGGTTGCCCAGACGCATCATCTGCACGCCGCCCACGATGACCAACGCGTCCACGACCACGCCCATCACGATCTGCGCCCAGGCAACCCACGGCGGCATGTTGGCCTGCATTTGCATGAGATTCCTCAGCCATTCCGGTGTCTCCGGGGGCAAGGTCGGCAGGGTCCCCGGGGACTGCGTGGCCGTCGTCGCCATCGCGATCAACGTGAACAGCCCCATCAACGCCCCGAAGAGCACCAACAAAAGCCCCGGCGTCTTCACCTGCGCCAGCGCCCACTCGCGGCCCGTGTTCGCCGCACCCCATCCGCCGCTCGCCGGGCTGGACGCCAACGCGGCCGACACCAACGCCGCCGCGAACTCCGGATAATCCCGCAGCGGCCTCCAGTCCTCCACGCCATCCGGGCTCACCAACGAGTCCCCGTTTAACCGCCGTTCCGCGATCCACTGCTGGATCACCACCGCCAACACGGGGCCGTACACCCCGCCATCCGATCCCTTGACCTTGTACATGTTAAATCCCTTTCCCAATACGCCATGCGGTTCCCTAGGCCCCGGCGTTCGTGGCCTTGGGCTGCTCCCGATACCGGTACGCCATCGCCACGAACACAAAGACCGTCGCCACACCAAACGTCATCAGCGCGTACGTGAGGAACCTCCCGGGCGTCACCGCATCCGACCCCGTCTTGCCCCCGTACTTGGTAATCAACACCACCAGGAAGTTCCCCGCCGCCACCGTCAGCAGCCAGAAGCTCATCATCGTGCTCTTCATGCTCTGCGCCGCCTGCGTGTACGCAAACTCCAGCCCCGTCGTCGAGACCAGCACCTCCGCCGTCGTCAGGATCAGGTACGGCACCGCCTGCCACAGGACGCTCAGCCGCTCCCCCGCCCCAATCCGCTGCTGGATCCACGCCACCACCACGTAGGACAACCCCGCGATGAACATCCCCACCCCAATCCGACGCAACGGCGTCACCCGCAGGAACCTCCCGCCCAAGGGGTACAACACGAGCGTCACCAACGGCACCAGCAGCATCACCAGCAAGGGGTTCAGCGACTGCATCTCCTCGCCCCCCACCACGAACTTGCCCAGGCTCCACGGCTCCATTGCCTTCGCCTGCAAGATCCACGTGCTCGAATGCTGGTCGAACATCGCCCAAAACGGCGGGATCAACGCAAACACCGACAACACCGGCGCCACAGACGCCGCAGCGGCCGCCTCCGCCGCCGAGTATCGGCCCGACAACGTCGCGCCCTCCCAAAAGCCCACGCCCGGCCGACGATTCGCCCACGCCTCCATCAACACGGCCAAGAAGCCCGCCGACCGCGTCTCGCGCGCCGGGGGAACGCATCGATACCGCCTTCGGCCCAGGTAGAAGATCATGGTCGAGATCCCCATCAGGATGCCCGGAATCCCAAACGCCCACGCGTACCCATGCGTGCGCGCCACCCATGGGATCGTGATGAAGGAAAAGAAGGACCCGAAGTTCACCGAGAAGTAAAACGCCGCGTAGGCCTTCTCGTACAACGAGGACTTGGCGTTCGTGAACTGGTCGCCCATGAACGCCGACACGCACGGCTTGATCCCGCCCGCGCCAAACGCAATCAACCCCAACCCCAAACCCAGCATCCACGTGCGCCCCTGCACCGCCGCCTGGTTCGCCACCTCCAACGACGCGCCGCCCGCAACCGTCACCATCGGATACAACACGTCCGCCATCGCCAGCACGCCGTGGCCCACGCAGTACAAAAGCGAGATCCAGAGGATCGTGCGGTACCGGCCCCATACCTTGTCCGAAATCCACGCGCCCAGCAGCGGCGTGAAGTAGTTCACCATGATGAACCAATGAATCCACTCGGTCGCCTTGTTCGCCGTCTGGCCCAGCCCGCCCTTCATCACCTCGCCCGTGATGTAGCCGGCCAGGATCCCCTTCATGCCGTAGAAGCTGTATCGCTCGCAGGCCTCCATCGCCACGATGTACTTCACCTGCGGCGGGAACTTGTCCGTCGTCGCCGCCGCGCCGGCCTCCACCTCGCTCGTTGCCACGCCGGATTAGTCCCCCAACCAAGCCCCAACGCCAAGGGTTTAGTTCCCGCGCCTCCGCCCAAGGGCCGCATGCCCTCACTCGGCTTGCCGCGGCAAGGCCTGACAGGAATCCCCCGTCCGAGGACGAATCCCCCCCGCCCACCGCCCCCCACCCCTCGCCCCCCGCTCCTCGCTGCTTCGGAAACCTCGGGACGCCCGGAGCAACGCTTGCCCTCCACCCCCATCGGCCCACACTCGCCCCCATCGTGATCGTGGCCGCATGGACAGGCTGGGTGGTGGGGTTGCTGCACGTGGTGTCGGGCCCCGACCATCTCGCGGCCGTCGCCCCGTTGTCGTTGCAGCGGCATCGCCCCGCCTGGCAGGCGGGGTTGCGCTGGGGCCTTGGACACGGGTTGGGCGTCGGCGTGGTCGCGTTGCTATTGCTCGGCTTGCGCGAGGCGCTGCCCCTTGAGGCCCTGTCGTCATGGAGCGATCGAATGGTCGGCGTCCTCCTTCTTGCCGTGGGCGTCTGGGCCATCCGCCAAGGCCTCAAGGTCCAGGTCCACGTTCATCGCCACGCCCACGACGGATCCGAGCACGAACACGTGCACGTCCATGCCCCGGCCCACGCCCACCCGGAACCCCACGCCGCCCACGCGGAACCACTCCCATCCGGCTCCCAGCCCGCGGATCCTTCCCCGCCCCGACATCGCCACGGGCACGCCGCCCTCGGGATCGGGGCCTTGCACGGGTTGGCCGGCAGCTCCCATTTCCTCGGCGTCCTCCCCACCCTTGCGTTGCCGGACATCGCCTCGGCCACCGCCTACATCGGCGGGTTTGGCCTGGGCACCGTGGTGGCGATGACCGCCTTCTCCGCATTCATCGGCTGGGCCTGCCGCCGCTGGGCCGCCGGTCCCTCCCGCGCCTACCGCGGACTCTTGTACGCCTCGGGCTCCGCCGCCCTCGGGGTCGGCGGCTGGTGGCTCTGGGTGCAGTAGGCGCCATCCCATGCATCGAACCTCCGAAACGCATGCGCCCCCAATGAGGCATCCCTCCTCAACATCCCGGGGCACCCACCGCCTTTCCAGCCGATGCCATCCGGGCCGTCCAAGCCGCTCCCTCCCCGTCATCCCAACCCAACGCGAAAGGCTCCCATGAACCATCGTGAAACCGTCCCACCTCTCTGGCAGGTCACGCGCCACCTCGCCGACGTCGCCTCCGGCCGCAGGGCTCCAGACCTCGTCCTGACCGGGGCACGGGTCTTGTCCGCCTACACGGACCGAATCCTCGGCGGACGGGAGTTGTGGATCTCGCGGGGCCGGATTGCGGCCGTGCGCGCGGCCGGGGACGCCCGGCGCCTGGGCCTCGCCGCCACGACCGAGGACGTGGGTGGAGGGATCCTCGCGCCGGGCCTCGTGGATCCCCATGTCCACGTGGAATCGTCCATGATGACCGTCTGCGCCTACGCCGAGGCCGCCCTGCTCAACGGCACCACCACCTTGTTCTGCGACAGCCACGAGATCGGCAACGTCTGTGACGTCGAGGGCATCGAGTGGATGTTGGAAGACGCACGCCGCGCCCCCCTCAACGTCTTCCTGACCGTCCCCAGCACCGTCCCCGCCACCAACCCCACCCTCGAGACGGCCGGCGGCGACCTCACCCCACGCAAGGTCGCCGGGATCTTCGACCGCTGGCCCGAGGCCGTGGCGCTTGGCGAAAAGATGGACTTCATCCCCGTCGTCCTTGGGGACGAGCGCAGCCATGGCCTCCTGGCCGAGTCCCTCCGCCGCGGCCGCCCCGTGTGCGGCCACGTCTATGGCCGCGAGTTTGTCGCCGCCTATGCCGCCAGCTGCGTCACCGACACCCACGAGGCCATTGACCGCGACATCGCCTCGGACTTCCTCGACGCCGGCCTCTGGGTCTTCCTGCGCGGGGGCAACCCCGCCACCCCGTGGCATTCGCTGCCCCAGGCCATCCGCGCCGTCACCGAGCTCGGAGCCAGTCCCAAGCGCGTGTGCGTCTGCACCGACGACCGCGACGCCGACGACTTGTTCGCCTTCGGGCTCGACTGGGTGGTCCGGCAGGCCGTCGCAGCCGGCCTGCCGCGCGAGGTCGCATGGAGCATGGGCTCCCTGCACCCCGCCACCCGCTACGGCATGGACGGCGAGCTCGGAGCCCTCGGCCACTCCCGCCGCGCCGACATCGTCCTGCTCAACGACGACCTCCAGGTCCAGGCCACCTGGTACGGCGGCCAGTGCATGGTCCGCGACCGGCGCATCACCGACCTGCTGGCGGAACAGCTCGAACACCACCGCTTCCGCTACCCCAGCGCCGCCTACCAGACCGTCCATGTGCCCGACCACGTCCCGCTCGTACCGGCCCTCCCGGATCGCGACGCCGTGGCCAACGTCATCCGCGTCGCCCTGCCCGGCATCCTCACCTTTCACGAGCGCCTTCCCTTCCAGGCCCACGTGCCCTGGCCAGACCAGTTCGCGGGGCGCGACTTGTGCTTCGTCACCGTCGTCGAGCGGCATCAGGGGTCCGGGCGCGTCGGCCATGGCATCCTCCAGGGACTGGGGCTTCGGTCGGGAGCCGTCGCCAGCTCCGTGGGCCACGATGCCCACAACATCCTCCTTGCCGGCACCAACGAGCCCGACCTCCGCCTCGCGCTCGACACCCTGCGTTCCTCCCAAGGCGGCGTGGTCGTCGTGGACCAAGGCGTCGTGAAGGCCCACCTGCCGCTGCCGGTCGCCGGGCTGATGTCTGACGCCCCCGCCCAGGACGTGCGCCACCAGACCGTCGAGCTGAAGCGGGCGTGGGACGCCACCGGCTGCATCCTGCCCTACATGGGCTTCAACCTCATCCCCTTGTCCGTCATCCCGGAACTCCGCATCACGGACCGCGGCCTCGTCCACGTGCAACGCATGGAGGTCATCCCCTTGTGGGAACCCGCCGCCTGACGGGTCCACCTGACAACAGCCCGTCTCGGCAGGCGCGGCGCACGGGCAGGAACCCAAGGG
>JBJSZF010000444.1:0-5227 GCA_046090125.1 Verrucomicrobiota bacterium | reverse complement strand
CCTACAAGTACGCCCCCGAACGCGCCCAGACGGTCCTCGCCAAGATCGGCATCCAGGTCGGGCGAACCGGCGCGCTCACGCCCGTGGCCCACCTGGAACCCGTCTTCCTGTCCGGCTCCACCGTCTCCCGTGCCACCCTCCACAACGAGGACGAGGTCGCCCGCAAGGACGTGCGCGAGGGCGACACCGTCCTGGTCGAGAAGGCCGGCGAGGTCATCCCCGCCATCGTGGGCGTCGTCCTGCCGCATCGCCCACCCGGCGCCCGCCCGTTCGTCCTCAAGCCGCAATGCCCGGAATGCGAGGCCGCCGCCATCCGCGAGAAGACGGCGTCGGGCGAGGGCGTGGTGTGGCGTTGCCCCAACCCTCGTTGCCCGGCGCGTGTCCGAGCCAACATCGAGCACTGGTGCTCCCGAACCGCCATGGACGTCGAGGGAGGCGGCGAGGTCATGGCGGAGGCGTTGGTTCGGGCGGGATTGGCCGGGGACGTGTCGGACTTGTATCGACTCACGGCCTCCGACGTCCTCCAGCTCGAGCGCCAGGGCGATAAGTCCGCCGCCAACTTTATCGCGGGCATTGAGGCCTCCCGGCAGCGGGGGCTCGCGCGCGTCTTGTTCGGGCTCGGCATCCTTCACGTCGGCGTGACGGTGGCCAAGACCCTTGCCCGTGCGTTCCCGGACATCGACGCCCTCGCGAAGGCGTCCTTCGACGAACTCGGTGGAATCGAGGACGTCGGCCCAACCATCGCGCGCTCGGTCCTGGATTGGTTTGGGGAGCCGGGGAACCGCGCCTTGGTCGAGCGGCTTCGGGCTGCGGGCGTGACGTTGTCCTCCGAGAACTATCGACCGCCCGCCGTGGCGTCAGCAGGTCCCCTGACGGGCAAGACGTTCGTGTTGACGGGCACCTTGCCCACGTTGACGCGGGAGCAGGCCACGGCGTGCATTGAGGCGTTGGGCGGAAAGGTGTCGTCGTCGGTGAGCAAGAAGACGCACTACGTCCTCGCGGGGGCAGAGGCCGGGTCCAAGCTGGACAAGGCCCGGGAGCTGGGCGTGCCGGTGCTGGACGAGGCGGCGTTCCTCGCCATGACGGGGCCAGGGCCGGGAACGCCTGGCGTGGACGGGTGACGGTCGTTCCAGCGCGGGCATGAAAAAAGGGCCCCGGCGAACCGGGGCCCCTTGGTAGTCCGACGAACCCGACGACGTGCGCCGGGCCGGGCCGGGTGAGGTTACTGGTAGCGGACAACCAGGTTGCTGCCCTCGACCGCGATGGAAGCGGTGGCGGCTCCCTTGACGCGGTAGAAGCCGGCGGCGGCAGCGGGCAAGGGCAAGGTGATCTTCTTGCCGGCCGCATCCACGCTGGCCCCGGCGACCGTGGAGTAGGTGCCCGAGAGGGTGGAGGAACCCACCAGCTCAACGGACGGGGCCACGGAGGCGACCCCGCGGATGATCATGCCGGAGATGCCGCCGGAGTTGTCCTCCATCTCGGCGAACCAGAGGTACTCGCCCGCCTTGACGTCCACCGTGACCGTCTGCGGCTGTCCGAGCGGCACGCCCTTGCCGTCCTTGGTTCCGGCGTAGTTCCCGGTGTTCTGGCTGGGCGGCTCCTTGAGGCCCTTGATGTCGTCCACCCAGACCTTGCCGAAGCGACCGTCGCCATCGGTGGTGCGGCCCTCGAACACGGTGACGTTGTAGCGGCCGGGCTTGAGGCCGGCGATGCGCATCAGGCTCTCGGTCGCCGGGGCGTCGGGGGACCGATACAGGTAGTCGTCCTTCACCACGGCCGGGACCAGCACGCCGTCATACATCACGGCGATGCCTTCCTTGGTCGGGTTGTTGGCCGTCTGCCCGGTCATCGGGGAGGACGCCGCGTCGGCCAGGGCTTGGTTGTCCAACATGGTCAGGGTCACCCCGGTATTCCCGTCCTTGGAGAAATCCTTGAGCTTCCAGGTGACCGCCGTGCCGTCCGCGCTGGGTGTTCCACTGATGCTGGCGGATCCGGGCGTCACGTTGCCGTTGGGATCGGCGAAGGTCCACGTGGGGATCACGTCCCAGTCCGCCAGCGGGGCGGGCGCACCCACCTCAACGCCGTCCGGATCCAGTTGCGGGCTGCCGTCGGCCCCGACCGGGGAGCGCTCGTTTTCCATGTGGCCGAAGTCGAGCTTGAAAAGGCCAGGCGACTCCACGGGGTCCACCGACCGGATGACCATGCCGGAGATGCCGCCGGAGTTGTCCTCCATCTCGGCGAACCAGAGGTATTCGCCGGCCTTGAGGGTCACCAACTTCGTCTGGGGCTGGCCCTTGTAGAGCTTGGTTCCGTCGCTGCCGGTGGCGGCGTAATTCCCGGTGTTCTGGGCCGCCGGAGCCTTGAGGCCCCGGATGTCGTCCACCCAGAGCTTGCCGTAGCGCCCGTCCCCGTCGGTGGTGCGGCCCTCGAAAACGGTGACGCTGTACGTGCCGGGCTCCAGGCCAGCCACGCGCATCAGGCTCTCGGTCGCCGGGGCGTCGGGGTTGCGGTAAAGGTAGTCGTCCTTCACCCGGGCGGGCACCCGCACGCCGTCGTACACCACGTCGATCCCCTCCTTCGTGGGGTTGTTGGCGGTCATCCCCAGCATTGGGGAAGACGCCGCATCGGCCAGCGGCACGTTGTCGAAGATGGTCAACGTGACGTTGTTGTTGGGGGTGGAGGAGGCGTCAATGAGCTTCCAAGTCACCGACGTTCCGTCGGCGCTGGCCACGCCGGTGGCACTGGCACTGTCCGGGGTCACGCTGGCGTTCGGGTCGCCAAAGGTCCAGGTGGGGATCACCGTCCAGTCCACTAAGTTGGGCGGGACCAACGGGTTGCCGCCCGCATCCACCATGGGCTCGCCATTCTCGTCCAGCGGAACGCGTTCGTTTTCGAGGTGGCCGAAGTCGATCTTGAACAAACCGGCCGAGGCCGGTTGCGTGGTGCCGAGGGCTGCAACGGCTGCCATGAGCAGCATCCAACGTGGGTTTTTCATGATGGGTGATGGATGGGGATTTTGACGGTGAGAATGGATGACGTGGCCGTTTCGATTCCTTGATTTCGACGGACTTTTGTTTTCCAAACTGGGGACAGGCCAAGGCAACAACGGCCGGTTCAGTTTTGTCAAATAAAAGGTGGTGGGAATGTCGGTGCCGCCTCGGTGCCCTATGCATCCCGAAGTTGTTGGTGACATGGGGCGGCATGCGGGCAGCAAACCGGTCCCGCAAGGAGGGAGGACAGAGAGGCGGACGGGGGCGGCCGCGCTCCGTGCGCGGAGCCGGCCACGACGTCCTTGGGAAGACCGACGACTTCGGGATGTTCCGCTCGGTGCCAAGCGGATCCTTCCATCGAAGGAGCCCCAAGACCCCAGCCTCTCCCCAAAGGTCCATCGACCCTGACCGATGGGCACCCCCCGCGGTCCGCCCCGGGAAATCCCGGTTGCCACCGAATGCGCGGACATTCCAACGTGGCGGTACGGCGGGGTGCCGCGTCGCTCCCGCACAAGTCTTCCATGGCGACTGATTCTCCCATCGGGTCCGCATCCTCGTCCGCCGTGCCCAACCATTGGCACAGCGTCCGTGATCACAGCCGCGTCTTCGGCCAGTTCACCTACGTGTACCCCGTGGTTTCACGGAGGTCGGGGGGGCTTTCCATCGGGGTCAACCTCAACCCGGACAAGGCGTGCAACTTCGACTGCGTGTACTGCGAGGTGGACCGCCGGACGCCGCCCAAAACGCGGGTGCTCGACCTGCTGAAGGCACGGGCCGAGCTGTGTGCGTTGGTGGATGGAGCGATGGCTGGTGAACTGGAGAAGGACCCCAAGTTCGCCGAGGCCGGCCCCCTGACCCGCACCGTCCGTGACATTGCGTTCAGCGGGGACGGCGAACCTACGATGGTCCACAACTTCCCGGAATGCGTCCGCATGGTGGCCGACGTCCGCCGCTCGCGGGACTTGCACGACGCCAAGATCGTCCTGATCACCGACGCCGCCGGGCTCGACAAGGCCTCGGTGAGGGAGGGCCTTGCCATCATGGACGGCAACAACGGAGAGATCTGGGCGAAGCTGGATGCCGGCACGGAGGCCTACTACCGGGCCATCAACCGCACGTCCGTCTCGTTCCAACGAATCCTGTCCAACCTGGCATTCACCGCCCGCGAACGTCCCATTGTTGTCCAGTCCTTGTTCCTGAAGATGAATGGGCAAGCCATGCCGCTGGACGAGTTGGCGGCCTATTGCCAGCGACTGAGGGAAATCGTGGCAGCCGGGGGACGCATCCAGGAGGTCCACGCCTACACGATTGCCCGGCCCACCCCCGAGCCATGGGTGTCGCGCCTGGAGCCCGCCGAGTTGGAGGCCACCGCCTCCGAGATCCGTCGCCAGACCGGTCTTCGCGTCACGAGCTACCCATGATGCGCTCGCGAGGCCGGAGCCTCACCCCCTTTGCTCCGAGTCCTCGCGTCCGGGGGCAACGAGCCAGCAACTTCCCCGCCCCGGTCGTTGACATCGAGAATCCACCTCCCATAGCCTGCCTCAAACAGTTCCTGTCATGTTGCGCGTTGCTCTTATCCTCGCCGTCCTCGCTGCCATTGGCAGCCTTGTGGTCTCGTTCCTCATCACCGAGCCGACGGTGAAGGACCTGCGGACGAACCTCGCCACCACCACGCAGAACTTGCAGGACACCCAGGCGACCTTGGACAAGACGAAGGGCGACCTGAAGAAGACCTCGGCCGAGCTCGAGTCGCGCTCGAAGGAACTGGACACCACCAAGACCCAGTTGGAGGAGGCGAGCGTTGCGGCCGCCAACAACAAGAAGCGTGCCGACCAACTCGATGCCAACCTCGCCAAGACCACCAAGGAGCGGAATGAGGCTCAGGCCGAACTCGCGCAATGGCAGGCGCTGGGAGTGAAGCCCGACCAAGTCGTCCAGATCCGGGCCGACCTGAAGAAGACCACCGAGGCCAAGGCCGCCCTCGAAGACGAGAAGGCCATCTTCCTCAAGCGGATTGGACGACTGGAGAACCGCCTCGCCAAGTATGAGGCACCCGACGAGAAGGTGAAGATGCCGGACGGCCTCAAGGGCAATATTCTGGCGGTTGGTCCGCTCCAGGACTTCGTGCTCCTCGACATCGGCGAGAACCAAGGCGTGAAGGAACGCGGCGAGTTTCTGGTCCGGCGCGGCAACAAGCTCGTGGGCAAGGTGGCCGTCATCTCCGTCGAGGCCAACCG
>JBJSZF010000443.1:0-1435 GCA_046090125.1 Verrucomicrobiota bacterium | reverse complement strand
TTTGCGTTCCTTGTGGCCATCCAACCTCCGGACATCCTGCCCCGATGCCGTGGATTCAACCGCAAAGAACACAAAGACCACAAAAGGGACGGATGCGACCGCCTTCCAACCTCACGCCCGCGCCTCCCAACGGCGTCCAGTGCCGTGCCAAAATCAAAATGTAAACGTTCAACATCGGACCCCGTTGCCTCCACACTTGCTGGAAACCCGGGGTTGCCGCACTCTCGCTCGATGGATTGGCTTGCGAACATGCAGGCATGGCAGGCGCTCCCTCCCGAGACGCGTCGCGAGCAGGCATGGGCACAAGTGCCGGCGAGCGTCGCCGCCAGCATGGCCTTTGAGGGCGAACCCGTGAACCAATCATGGCTCGAGGAACTCCATCGCCGGATCGCAACACCCGGTTCGTCGAATCCATCCGCGGCATCCTCAGCTACGCCCAGCTAGCCCCGCTCCTCGCCGAACGGGTCCTCGCGTGCGAGCAGGCGATCGTCGCCGATGCCTTCGATGGCTGGCCCCTCGACGACCAACTCCTCATGGAGCTTCACCGACGCATTTGCGGCGACTTGGTTCCCGAATGGGCCGGCCGCTGCCGGACCGTTGATGTCCAAGTGGGTCATCTGCGACCACCCGCATCCCACCACGTGCCCGCCTTCCTGAGGGACTACGCCCGCGACCTCGCTGCTCGATGGGAAACCTTGGCTCCCCGGGCCGGGGCCTTGGCGTGCGAGACGCTCGCCTTCGCCGAGGGCCGCCTCCTGACCATCCATCCATTCCTCGACTTCAACGGCCGAGTCACCCGGCTCTGGCTTCGCGAAATCCTGCGAAGGGCTCGGCTGCCCCAGGTGACGCTGGCGGTGGAGGGGGACGCCGCCAAGAGCGCCTACTTCCGGGCGTTGGAAGCGGCGGACGCCCGGGACTGGCGGCCGTTGATGAACCTGTGGACCCAGCGCTTTGGCCAATTACCCCCTCCCAGTGCGTAGCCGACGCCCTTCCACGCGGAGGAAAACCCCCTCGAAGACAACGCCGGAACGGTCACATAAAGACGCCAAGGCGCGAAGGCGCTGGGCCTCACCAACCCACAAGGCCCAACGGGCCGGAATACGACAGCCAGGGCACGTGCACACATCGACCTGGATTCCCGCCCCGCCTCCCTCCACAGCCCCCCATCTGTAGGCCGCGTGCCCCCTCGCGGCGCATCCCATCGCCAGGAGCGTTTCCAAGAACATCCCGGAGGGATGCCAGCCTGTAGCCGGTGGTTGAACGAAGCGACACCACCGGAACCCGGATCCCATTCAGCCATCGACCCCGGACGGGGTCGCAGCCCGGCGCGTGAGATCAGCCCGGGGCGACCATGGCAGACGCCTTGTGTGTCCTTTGCGTTCCTTGTGGCCATTCAGCATCCGGCCATCATTCCCCGATGCCGTGAATTCAGCCG
>JBJSZF010000442.1:0-8273 GCA_046090125.1 Verrucomicrobiota bacterium | reverse complement strand
CGCCGAGTTTTACGAGCACACGCTTGGCGACGGCGAGACGTTGGGCGCGGTCATCGAGGCGTACAACAAGGCCCATGGCCTCAAGACGCGTCTGGCCCACGTGCTGAAGGCCAACCCGTCGATCAAGGACCCCAAGCGCCTGCGCGTCGGCCAGAAGCTCCGCATTCCTGCCGTCAAGTAAGCCCCGACCATGAAGCTTCTCCGGCGCCTTCACCTGTACCTCGGCGTCCTCTATGCGCCGTTGCTGCTCTTCTACCTTGCAACGGGTTGGTACCAGCTTGCCGTGCCGGACCGTCTCAAGACGCCCAGCGAGGCGGAGTCGTTCTGGCAAAAGATGCGGGTCATCCACACCGACCAAATCTACCCGACGGACCGCGCCGGGGTTCGCGGGGCGTCGCCCAAGTGGTTTCGATGGTTGAGCCAGGGCCTGTCTGTGGCGCTCGGTCTGGCGACGGTGATCGGAATGGTCCTTGCGGTGCGCCTGGTGCGACCGGCCTGGATGGCCTGGGCGGTCCTGCTGTTGGGCGTGTTGCTGCCTGTGGGCGCCCTGTGGCTCGGGTCGGGCCCGTGATTCCAATCGAACGCCCCGTCCATCCCAAACACGCCTGCGTCGTTTCATGAAGCCCCCGTTGCCAAGCGTATCCCGTCGCCTGTTTCTCGCGCTGGCGCTCGGGACCCCATTCGTGCGGGTGGCGGCGCAACCGCAGGAGGATCCCTTCGGCGGCTTGCTTCAGGGTGCGCAGGAATGGGCCAAGGACAACCTCACGGACGATGCCAACGCGCTCATCCAAGGGTTGGCCGAGGGCTCGCCCGGGAAGGTTCGGGCGGCGGTGGCGGCCCTTGAGAAGGGGTTCGGCGGCAACCAGGTCCTGGATGTCGCGAAGCTTCGCGGCGTCGCCGAGGCGGTCTTGCCGGTGCTGGGGCGATTCGAGGAAACAGCTCCCTACGTCCCCTGGCTGCGCACGCGGCTGGACTACTTTGACGCAGCCGACGCGTGGGCGGCGACCCAGCCCACCGGGTCGGTGACGGTCACCGTCCCGCCACCTCCCAAGACGCCTCCCAAGGGCACGCCGGAGCCTCGTCGGCCCGGCACCAATGCCCCGGCGCGTGCGGCCGCTTCGGCGGCTCAGAATCCCCCGGCTGCCACCCAGCGGTCCCTGTGGGGCCGCCTGTTTGCCAAGCGACCGGCCCCGGTGGGCGCCGAGGCGATGGCGGCGCGGCTTAAGCCCGTGTTCGCGTCTGCTGGCGCGCCGCGCGACCTGGTGTGGCTGGCGGAAGTCGAGTCCTCGTTCAATCCGGAGGCGCGGAGCCCGGCTGGGGCGGTGGGCCTGTTCCAGCTCATGCCGCAGACGGCGCGCGGCCTGGGGCTTTCCACCTCGTTGCCGGACGAGCGCAAGGATCCCGAGAAGTCCGCCCGCGCGGCCGCGCGCTACCTGGTCGGCCTGCGCCAACGAATGGGGGACTGGCGGCTTGCGTTGGCGTCGTACAACGCCGGAGAGGGGCGGATCCGTTCGCTGCTCAAGCAGCACAAGGCCCGCTCGTTCGACGAGGTCGCGCCGCGGCTTCCGGCCGAGACGCAGTTTTACGTGCCCAAGTTCGAGGCCGTCCTGCGTCGTCGCGAAGGCAAGGGCATCGACCAGCTCACGACGTAGGCTCCGCGCTGCCGTTGCCGTTGCCGTTGGGCGATGCGCGCTGCTCGCCAGGTGGCCCGGCCCCAAGGCAGGATGAGGCCCGTGCGACGTTGGGGTCTGAATGGATGGACGCTCGTGTTCCTGGTCGGGCTGGCGGCCTTCTTGGGCGCGTTCCTGTTTTATCCTGCGAGCCACCTGCTACGGCAGGCGTTTGGGACGTCCGGCGAATGGACGCTGCGCCACTTCGGATCGTTGCTGGCGAGCCCGTTGTCCCGCGAGGCCTTGATGAACTCGCTGGCCGTGGCGACCGCGACGACCTTGGGCTGCTCGATGTTGGCGGTGCCCTTGGCCCACGTGTTCACCCGATGGGAGTTTGCCGGGCGCGGCCTGCTGTCGTCGCTGCTGCTGGTCCCGATGATCATGCCGCCGTTTGTTGGTGCGATTGGGCTCAAGCAGGTGCTGGCGCGTTATGGCTCGCTGAACCTTCTCCTTCAGCAGCTCGGCTGGGCCGACCCGGCGCGCCCGATGGATTGGCTGGGATCGGGCGGCCTGGGTGGGGTCTGGGCGCTGCAGGTGCTGAACCTCTATCCGATCCTCTTCCTGAACGTGATGGCGGCGATGGCCAACATCGACCCGTCGCTACGTGAGGCGGCGCAGGGGCTGGGCGCGGGCGCATGGCGGTTGTTCCGGACGGTGACGCTGCCCTTGATCGTGCCGGGCTGGTTTGCGGGCGCGATCATCGTTTGGATTTGGAGCTTTACGGACCTGGGCACGCCATTGGTGTTTGGCTGCTCGCGGGTGGTCTCGGTGCAGGTGTTTGACGCCGTGAACGACCTGAACACGAACCCGCAGGGCTACGCGTTGGTGGTGGTGGTGCTGGTGTTGACGGTGGCGTTGTTCGTGGCGTCGAAGCGGCTGTTGGCTCACGGCGGCCATGCGATGATGGCGCGGGGCCACGTGGCGGGTTTGGCGGCTCGCTCGACGATGGCTCGCACGGCGATGGCATGGGGAGCGTGCTTGCTCCTGGTTGGCCTCGCGTTGGTGCCCCACGTCGCGGTCGTCGTGCAGTCGCTTTCGAGCCGGTGGTTCCTGACGGTGCTGCCGACGGCATGGACGACGGAGCACTTCGGCGAGGTGTTTGGGCACGGGCTGACGGCTTCGTCGATTTGCAACAGCCTCCTGTACTCGAGCCTGAGCGCGCTAGTGGACCTGGTGCTGGGCGTGATGATTGCGTGGTTGCTGACGCGTCGGCGCCTTCCGTTTTCAGGCGTCTTGGACGCGCTGGCGATGTTGCCCTTGGCCTTGCCGGGTCTCGTGCTGGCCTTTGGGTATGTTGCGGGATTTGACATCGACGCCAAGGCGCACCCGACGTTGGACGCATGGCTGGACCCGCGCACGAACCCGACGCTGCTCCTGGTGATCGCGTACTCGGTCCGGCGCCTGCCCTACATCGTCCGGTCCGCCGTGGCGGGCTTCCAGCAGACGTCGGTGACGCTGGAGGAGGCGAGCGCGGGGCTAGGTGCGGGGCCATTGACGACGCTGCGACGCATCACGTTGCCCTTGGTGGCGGCCAACCTTGTGGCAGGCACCATCCTGACCTTCTCGTTCGCCATGCTGGAGGTCAGCGACTCCCTGCTGCTCGCGATGCGCGACCAGTTCTTTCCCATGACCAAGCAAATCTGGTCGTTGATGGGCCGCATCCATCCGTCGTCCGCCTCCGTCGCGTGTGCGCTGGGCGTGGTGGGCATGGGCGTGCTGGTGACCAGCCTGTTGGTTGCCGGGCGCATCATGGGACGGCGGATGGGGCAGTTGTTTCGAGCCTGACACGGCGGCGAAGCCAGCGTCCGGCAATCCAGCCCGTGAGCCACGGGTCAATGCGGTACAACACCCAGAACGCCAGTTGTTCCCGCGCCCGTTCCAGCCACGAACGCGCGCCCCAGCCGCGCCGGGGAACCTCCACGCTTCGCGCCATGATGTCGTCCACGTCCGCCCGCGCCCGGCGCGCCGCCTCGCCCCCGGACAGCCGCACCATCAGCTCGTAGTTC
Source organism: Verrucomicrobiota bacterium (assembly GCA_046090125.1). GTDB lineage: Bacteria > Verrucomicrobiota > Verrucomicrobiia > Limisphaerales > UBA9464 > UBA6176. The sequence goes on along the minus strand of JBJSZF010000442.1, from coordinate 4,597 downwards.
AGGTGGAGGCTCCGGGGATCCAGGTTGGAGGTGCCCACGTACACGACCTCTCCCAGGCACCATACCTTCCCATGCAACATTTGCGGCTGGTACTCCAGGATGCGCACCCCGGCCCGCTGCAATCCCCCGTACACATGACGTGCCGCGCGTTGCGCGATGCCCACGTCGGAATGCATCGGCAGCACCACCGCCACGTTCGCGCCCGCCCTTGCCGCCCGCCGCAGCAACCTTCGGAACCACGACGGCGGCACGAAGTAGGGCGTGACCAACACCACCCGCCCCTTGCCTTCCGTCAACCGTCGCAGGTCGGACCGCAGCGCCGTCGTCACCGGGCTTTCGCCGCGGCCCGGCGACACCGCCAGCAACTCCACCCCGCCGCATGAAGGCGTGCCAGGAGCCTCGCGCTTGAGCAACCGTGCCATCCCACGGACCCGTTGGGCCGTCCTTTCGAACTGCTCGTCAAACAACGTCTCCACCTCGGCCGCAACCCTGCCCTCCAGACGCACCCCGGCGTCGCGCCACCCGGACTCCACCCCGTCCCCCTCGTATTCCGGCGCGATGTTGAACCCCGTCACGAACGCGACGCTTCCGTCGCACGCCAGCAGCTTCCGATGGCTCCGCACCACGGCGAGCCCTCCGCCGAGCGGATGAAACCATCGCACCACCCCGCCCGCGTTTCTCAACCCGCGCCAGTAATCCTCGTCCAGTCCCGCCGAACCGATGGCGTCCAGCAACACGCGCACACGCACCCCACGTTGCGCCGCCGCCACGAGCGCCATCCGAAACTCCTCCCCGGGGCCGTCCGGCTCGAAGATGTACATCTCCAGCCGCACCTCCCGGGCCGCCAGCTCCACCGCCTCCAACATGCGCGCCAACCCCACGGCGCCCGATGGCACCCATTCCACCCTGCACTCCTGGCCAGTTTGATCTTTGCCGCCCATCCCGTCGTTCCTAGCCTGCCTTGGCATGTTCGACGCCCTTAGCTCGCGACTCCAGAACGTCTTCCGCAACCTGCGCGGGCTCGGGAAGATTTCCGAGTCCAACGTCACCGACGCCCTGCGCGACGTCCGCCTCGCGCTGCTCGAGGCCGACGTCCACTTCAAGGTGGCCAAGGACTTCATCGAGGCCGTGAAGGTCAAGGCCCTGGGCCAGGACGTCCTCCAGTCCGTCGCCCCCGGCCAGCAGATGGTAAAGATCATCCACGACGAGCTGGTGACCTTCCTTGGCTCTGAAAACGCCGGGCTCCAGCTTGCCGGAGGCCCCGCCATCCTCCTCATGTGCGGCCTGCACGGGTCCGGCAAGACGACGTCGTCGGCCAAGCTTGCCCGCCTGCTCCTGAAGCAGGGGCGCCAGCCCCTCCTCGTTGCCGCCGACGTCTATCGGCCGGCCGCCATGGACCAGCTCCGCATCCTCGGCGAGAAGCTGGGCATCCCCGTTGTGGTTCGGCCCGGCGAGAAGGATGTTCTCAGCATCGCGCGCGACGCCCTCACCGAGGCGCGGTCCACGGGGCGCGACGTCCTTATCCTCGACACGGCCGGCCGGCTCCAGATTGACGAGCCGTTGGTCCAGGAACTCGTTCGGCTCCGTGACCTGGTGCGCCCGTGCGAGATCTTGCTCGTCCTGGACGCCGCCACCGGCCAGGAGGCCGTCAACGTCGCCACGCACTTCGACAAGGCCCTTGGCGTGACCGGGGCCATCCTCACCAAGCTCGACGGCGATGCGCGCGGTGGCGCCGCCCTTTCGTTTCGTTCCGTCGTGGGCAAGCCCATCAAGTTCATGGGCACCGGCGAGAAGCCCGAGGACTTCGAGCCCTTCCATCCGGAGCGCATGGCGCAGCGCATCCTGGGCATGGGCGACGTCGTCACGCTCGTCGAGAGGGCCGCCGAGGCCGTGGACCAAAAGAAGGCCATGGAACTCGAGGAGAAGATGCGCAAGGGGCACTTCACCCTCGACGACTTCCTCTCCCAGCTCCGCGAGATGAAGAAGCTCGGGCCGCTGGAGGACGTGGTGAAGCTGCTGCCGGGCGGCGGCGAGATGATCAAGGGCGCGGACTTGTCCAAGAGCGAGCGCGACTTCCGTCGCATGGAGGGCATCCTGTGCTCGATGACGCCCAAGGAGCGCCTGCACCCGGAGATCCTCAACGGGCGCCGCCGCCAGCGCATCGCCCGCGGTTCCGGCGTCAACGTGGCCGAGGTCAACAACGTCCTCCGGCGCTTCGACGAGATGCGCGAGATGATGCGCAAGATGAACAAGTTCCAGAAGATGATGGGCCGCTTTGGAGGCAAGTTGCCCGGCGGACTTGGGCTATAGCCCATGCCCGGGGGACGTCTTCGCATCTCATGTCCGCATCGGCTCGTCTAAGGATGCGCCGAAGTAAGCCGCTCCCCAGCATCCCGTTCGGAAACATGCGCGAAGCCTTCGCGGCGACAGGCCTGCGACTTGCGAGGCACGGCACTAGCGCTCGGAGATGGCATCCTTGAGCTTCAGCAACTGCTCAACAAGCTCATGGACGTTGGTGGAAGGGTTGGTGTCGGGAGAAGGGTTGGATTGAAGCAGTCGCCTGGCATTGCGGACGGCGACCTCGACTCGGCCCTGCAGGCGGGCGAACACCTCCTTGTCTGCCTTGTCGTAACGACGGTTCAGGCGATTTGGGCGGGCCAGTTCCCTTCGCAGGTCCAACCTCCCGATACCGGTGTCGCGGTAACAGAAGTGGAGCAGGTACCAAAGCTCGAAGCATTCATTCGCCCAGATGACCGTCACGTCCGAGAAGGGCTTCGCGGCTTCAAAGGCTCGTTGATATCGCTCCATGGGATGGTCGTCCCGGTCGATGACGCACCAGACGCGAGCGTAAGGCTTTCTGAAGCGAAGGGCTTCCTCACGGAGTTCCAAGGCACGCTCCACCACGCTGATCGTGTTCCCGGCTCCGCCCTCCGACTCAATCTGAACGACGGGGGAAATGGGGAAGGCGCGTAGGTAGTCGAGGCCGCTTTTGGAGTCCTCGGCGACGATCAAGTACCGGCGCCGTGGCCGGCTCGCCGAGCCGCGAGCGAGGGGAATTTCCCAAGGCCTAGGCATGAGGGGTTGGTTCGTTTCGGACCGGTTCGCCCCTCATCATGGCAAGCTGGGGCACTGCGCCAAACAAGCCCAGGAGGTATTGGCGGCCGAACTTGGTCGTTGAGCGGACGTCCTGTGGATCAAACTCGGCGAGGCTGTAGAGGTGCGTTGCCCCACGCTCGTCCTTCTCGCAAAACCAAACTTGATCCCGCCGGATACGCTCCGGCTCCATCAAGAGGACGTCGTGCGTGGCCAGAACGAGCTGCGCCCGGCTGGGATTGTGCGGGCCATGAAACCACTCTAGCACGGCCTGCGTGAGCAAGGGATGCAGCCGGGCCTCGAACTCGTCCACCACCAGGACCGCATCCTCCTCAATGGCCATGTGCAACGGCCCCGAGAGGGCCACGAACTTCTTGGTTCCCTCCGATGCGTCTTTCTTTAGGTCGAACTCGACCGTGCCCGCCTCGGCCCCGTCCGCGCCAAACACCGGGTGACGGGTCTTGATCTCGGTATCGTGCATCGCGATCTGGCCCAAGACCCTTTGGCGATCCGTCTCCGACATGTCCGACGGGAGCCGCAGGCCGGCCTTCACGGGGTCGAACTCCTCGCTGGTCATGCAGCGTATGGTGGGATCCGCGTGCCGTGCGAACGAGCCCAAGACGGCGTTGTGGGCGGGATCCAGGAGGCGCTTGGCGGTGTCGTACAGCATCGCCACGTCGTTGAGGCCCGAAAGGAAACGCAGTCGTTGGAACCAACCCACGACCTTTCCAGAAACCTCGCCGTTGAGCCGGGCGCAAAGGGGCAGGAACAGGACATTGGGCAGCACAAATCGCCGCCGCTCCCTACCCTCCGAGAAATGCGGTTGGCCCACCTTGATATCCTGTCCCTCTCGCAGGAACAAAACGGCCTCCTTGCCCTTGCCCCGACGCATCAACCATTCGGTACGGACGGCCTGGCTGTCAGCCTCGAAGCCGTAGCGGTAGCGGTGCCCTTCGAGCCAAAACTCCACCTGGAACTCGCTGGGTGCCTCTTCTGACGCAGTCGTCAACCGAAAGGGCTCAACCGGAATGGGATCGTTCACCTGGGCCGAAGGGGGCGACGCCAACACCAACCATTTCATTCGGCGCAGGGCCCCGAGGACATTGCTCTTGCCCGAGGCATTGGGGCCGTAGAGGGCAATCGACCGCAACAGCCTCAAGGGACCCGCCTCCAGGACTCGACTTTCGGCAAGATGGCTGTCGCTGGTCGCTTCAAGGCTCAGCACTTGCCTGGCTTCGATGGATCGGTGGTTTCGTACGGCAAACGAAATCAGCATGCTCTTGGCTCCCCTTCGAGATGAGCCATAAGCGGCATTTTATGCAAGTGTTCTGCATAAAACGCGAGAATATATCTGCTTGGATGGCACTTGGCTTAGGAACCCTCACTGGACCCAAAGCCACCAGGCCCCTCCCAAGGCCGCCGCGCCCAAGGCCCCGATCCAGAGGCCCGACGTCCGGCGCCGTCGCACATACCACAGCAGCCACAGGCCCGAGGCGGATACCAA
>JBJSZF010000441.1:0-6593 GCA_046090125.1 Verrucomicrobiota bacterium | reverse complement strand
AATGGCGCCAACGGAGGATTGGCGTCGAACTACAGCTTGGCCTCGGCGACGGCTTTGGGGTCGATCACCGCGAAGGCCCTGACCATCGGTTCGCCAACCATCGCCTCCCGTGTCTACAATGGGACGACGGCAGCGGGTGGGGTGACGGTGGGGGCGCTGTCGGGCCTGGTGGGCACGGAAACCTTGACCGTGACGGCGGTAGCCTCGGCCTACGCCAGTGCCAATGTTGGGACCTATTCCACAACCGTGACCTACACGCTGGGGAATGGCACGGGTTTGGCCTCCAACTACAGCCTGGCCTCGGGAACACGCTCGGGTTCAATCACCGCCAAGGCCTTGACAGTCGGTGCGCCGAGCATCGCCTCCCGTGCCTACAATGGGACGACGGCCCCGGGTGGGGTGACGGTGGGGGCGCTGTCGGGCCTGGTGGGCACGGAGACCTTGACCGTGACGGGGGTCGCCTCGGCCTACTCGGGCGCTAATGTCGGAACCTATTCCACAACGGTGACCTACACGTTGGCGGATGGTGCCAACGGAGGATTGGCTTCGAACTACAGCCTCGCCGCAGGGACGGCTTCGGGGTCCATCACAGCCAAGTCCCTGACGATTTCCGCCTCGACGATCTACAAATCGCCCAGTGCTTCGCTTGGCTGGACACCGTACTATCTCCAGAATAGTGCTTCTCCCTATAGCCTTCGGACGAGTGGCTATGGCTCTGGTTTTAGTTATTACCAAAAAGTCACGGGAGCGACCACTGGAGCCATTTGGGGGACGGGTATTTACACGGATGACTCCCAGGTGGCTACGGCGGCGGTGCATATAGGGTTGGTTGCCCCGGGGTCCACGATCAACGTCCAGATTACCCTCACTGGCTGGGGAAATAATTTCGTGGGCAGTATCCGAAATGGGGTTTCGTCGTACAGCTGGCTTAGCTATTACGGTGGAAGTTACCAATTGACCCGCGCGCCCGACCAGAGCTATTCGACGACATCGACGTCGGAATTCTCAGCCGCCGGCCTGGTGGGCTCAGAGACCGTTGGTTCGGTCAAGCTGACCGTCGCCGAAGGCAACGACGCAAACAGCCCGACGGGCACCTATGCGATCACCCCAAGTTCAGCATCCGGTGGCACGTTTAATCCGGCCAACTACCAAATCACCTACGCAACGGGTTCGCTCATCGTCGGGAACGTGCCAGTCCCGGTGCTGACTTGGGCTTCTCAAACCGGCTCTTATGGTGACACAGGCACGGTGGCGACACCGACGGCCACGGTGAACGGTTCCCCGGTTGCAGGGACCTTCGTCTATTCGTCGGGAACCCCCTCGGTGGTCTCCCTCTCTGGCTCCATTGGCTCCACCTACACGGCGTTGGCGTTGGGTTCCTCAACGCTCACCGCGACCTTCACGCCGAACGATCCGACGGCGGTGCAGACCGGCAAGACGGTGTCCACGACCTTCGCGGTGACCACCAAGCAACTCATGGTCACCGGCATATCGATTGACAACAAGTTCTATGATGGCACTGCAACCGCCACCATTGCCGGGGTTGCCGCCTACTCCGGCCTGGCGGCAGGGGACAGATTCCCCGTGATAGGGACTCCGGCGGCCCTTTTTACGTCCAAGGATGTCGGCGTTGGCAAGCCCGTGACGGTCAGCGGGTATTCCGCCCCGAGTTCCAACTACACCGTCGTCCAACCCACTCATTTGACGGCCAGCATCACCCCCAGGTCGTTGAACGTGGTCACCACCATCGCCTCGAGGCCCTACGACGGCAGCGCCGCCTCGGGTGCTGTCATATTGGGGACGCTTTCGGGCTTGGTGGGTTCGGAGACCTTGACCGTGACGGGAGCCGCCTCGGCCTACGCGAGTGCCAATGTCGGAACCTATACTTCGACGGTGACCTACACGCTGGGAAATGGCGCCAACGGAGGATTGGCGTCGAACTACAGCTTGGCCTCGGCGACGGCTTTGGGGTCGATCACCGCGAAGGCACTGACCATCGGTGCGCCGAGCATTGCTTCCCGGTCCTATGATGGGACGATTGCCGCCGCGGGAGTAGTGGTGGGGACGCTGTCGGGTTTGGTGGGTTCGGAGACCTTGACCGTGACGGGAGCTGCCTCGGCCTATGCGAGTGCCAATGTGGGCACCTATTCCTCGACGGTGACCTACGCGTTGGCGGACGGAACTCAAGGCGGTCTCGCATCGAACTACTCGTTGGGCGTTTCGATGGCGACCGGCGTGGTGACCCCACGCAAGCTGGCGATCACGCCGCCCAGCATCGCGCCGAAGGTGTATGATGGGTCCACGTCGCCCGGGGTCGTCACGTTGGGGGCCGTGTCGGGATGGGTGGGCTCGGAGACAGTAGGCATCACGGGGACGGCGTCTTCCTATGCGAGCGCTGCCATAGGCACCTACAGCACCGTGGTCACCTACTTGTTGGCAGATGGCGACAACGGTGGCCTTGCGACCAACTATTCCCTGGAAGCAACGCCGGCTTCGGGTTCCATCGTGCAGCCTTCGATACAACTCGCTGGAACAACCTCGAATCCGATCGATTCCGGTGCCGGGCTGGACGTCTCGGTGAATGGCAACGTGACGATGGATGGCGTCCTGTCGGGCGCGGGACCGGTCAACATCACGTTTGGAAGCGCTTCCGGTCGGCTCACGATTAACTCGCAATCCACCCACACGGGACCCATGACGATTTCGGGGGGCACGGTGGTCCTGGGTCCCACGGGTTCCCTCTCGACGTCAGGAGCCATCCAACTGGGGGTTGGGGGTGTCCTGGACGTTCGTTCCGTCTCCAACTTCACCCTTGGGTCCGGCCAAACCTTGGGCGGGGTGGGGACGGTGGTGGGAAGCCCGACGGTGTTGGGCACGCTGAGTCCGGGTGCCTCCCCGGGCATCCTGGCGGTCGATGGCGACCTGGTGATGGGCGGTGGCTCGGTCCTTCGGATGGACCTCGCGGCCAACGCGGCGGGCGGGCGCGGGACCCAGCATGACTCCATCACGGTCACCGGTTCCGTGGCGTTTGCTTCCACCGTGGTGCTCCGGGTGGTTCTCAACGGGCCGGGAAGCGAAGCATCCTTTGCGCACGAGTTCTGGAACGGCAGCCGCCTCGGCAACCAAGGTTGGCTCCTGTATTCGGCCGCCGCCGTCAGCGGCGTGGGCAACGTGGCCGTAGAGGTCAGCCCCGACTCTTCCGGAAGCCCATTCACCCGCGGCTTGTTCTTCGTCTCCGCGACGAATGGCGACGTGTACCTGAACTACGCAGCATCGCCCGAGGTCATCGTCAACGCGGGCAACAACCAATCCGGGTTGATCGATGCCACCCTGCCCGTGGCCCCGTCGGTCCTCGTCCGGGACGTAACCGGCGTGCCGCTCGGCGGCGTTCGCGTCCGATTCACCGCAGGCAACGGGTCCATCTCCCCTGCGCTCGTACTGTCGGATTCCAACGGCATTGCCACGGGCGGTTCCTGGACGCTGCCGGGAGCCGCCGGGTCCGCCACCTTGACCGCCGACATTCCGGGTTCCGGCAGCACCCTCAGCGCGTCCTTCACGGCCGCCGTCTCCGGCCAGTCCTTCTCCATAGAGGTTCCCGGAGTCCTTCGGCTTGCCGTGACGGACTACTCCTTCAACGAGGGTGCGCCCGCGGGTGCGCCCTTCGCCACCGCCAACGGAGCCACCCTGACGCTGCTCCAGGTGGGGAACCTTGGCCCTGTCACGCTTGGGCAGGTGTCGCTCTTCGGGTCGGCCGCCAACGTGACCGGCTTCGATGTTAGCAACCTGTCCGTCGCCGTCTCGGGGTCCGTGGGCACCCCTGATTACAGGCTCCTCCAATTCACCTCATTGACCCTCACGTTGACGAGCCTACGGGCCTCCAAGTCCAGCGGGGTTTGGCAGGTCCAGACTGCCGAGGTAGCCCTCGCTTCCTCGGCGGTCACCTTGCTCCCGGACCAGCCAGGCCTTTCCGCCCTCCTGCGTGACGTTGGTGCCACCCTCGACATCCGCTCCGGCGACTTCTCCGCGACCGGGTCGGCGTCCCTTGTCATCGATGGGTTCGTCATGGCCACGGGTTCCCTGGCCGTGACGCGCACGACGCAGTCCCAGGTGATCCTCGATGGACTGAACGGAACCGTCCCCAGCATGGAGTTGCTCGTGCTCGGGGGAACCGATCTCAGCCTCTTTGTCGGCAGTGGCGCCGCCGCTTCAAGTGGCTCCTTAGTTGTGGAGGGTGCCTCCGGATTCTTTGCAACGGCCGCAAACGTCACGGTAGGCGTGGCGCTCGCCCGCAGCGGGGAATCGACGGACAACCGGCGATGGGTCGGCATCGTGGCATCGGCCGCCTCCATGGACGCCCTTGGGTTGCCTACGGACTTCGCCGCCCGTGCCCGCAACGTCCAAGTCGTCTCCAACCTCGCGTTTGGCGGCACCGGCTCGCCTCCCGTCCAATCGGTCAACTGGACCGGTCTGATTCCCATCGGCGCATCCACCGGCCTCGCCCTGCGCTCGCTTGTGTCGGGGGCCACCCTCGCGGTGGCCGGCGAGCTGTTGGTCAACCTGTCCGGCCATGTCCTCGCGCTGGGCACCTTTTCCCTGCACCGCGCCTCCGCGTCGGCCTCTTTCGCCGATGTGCAACGGCAGGTTGACTTAATCCGGATTGAGGCGACCTCGGTCACGCTCTTCCTCGGTGTTGGGGGCCGCCTCCATGTGTCCGACGGCGCGGCATCCCTCGTGGCGTCGGAGGCGACGGGTTTCAAGGCTGAGAACCTCAGCCTGAGCATCGGGTTGGCACGGGCGCCCAACGAGCCCGGTAGCCCCGTGCAGCGGTGGGTGGGCATCGCAGCCAACGCCTCCGAATTGTCCGCCGTCGGATTGCCTGCGGACTTCGCGGCCGTCCTCAAGAATCTTTCCCTGCGATACAACGCCTCCGCCAACGCTCCTGCCCTCGACTGGAAGTCACTGCCTGGAGCGGCCAACGGCAACCTCGGCCTCCTCGGATCGGAAACGGCCCTCTCTCTCTCCGGTGACGCCGAATGGAACCTCGGTGGGGCCGTGATCGCCGCCGGAGTCTTCGGCCTCGAAAAGTCTGTCCGCACCCAGGTGAACACGGGCTCGGCCAGCGAGGACATCGACGTTCTTCTCCTCTCCATCAGCGGCCTCCGGCTCTTCCTCGGAACAGGGGGCAGCCTCCAGCCCGATGGCTCCATCAATACCAGTGCCGCCCTCGGTTTCTTGGCATCCAATGCTCGTCTTGTCCTCGCCATGGCGGCGGCTTCCGTCCGCAGCCCCGGCGACTCCCGGCGCTGGACCGCCATCTCGGCATCGGCAGACGCCGTCGGGGCCGTCGGATTGCCCGACGGCTATTCGATGTCCGCAACCAACGTGGTCGTGAGGTACAACGGCGTGGCCGGCACCCTTGATGCCAGCCCAACGCAGGCCATCGACTGGGCAGCCATCTCGCCGGATCCAGCCTCGCCTCTCTCAACCCTCGATGCCGCCGCCGCGTTGTCGGTCGTCGGCACCCTCGACCTCTCACTCAAGGACTTTGCAGTCGTCCGCGGTTCGTTCGGCTTCGCAAAGTCGGCCCAGGGTGAACTCGCCATCGTCGGATCCAACGCCGTGGTCTCGCTCAACGCCGGCCCCGGAGCGAGCGTCGGCATCGACGCTACCAACGTCGGCATCGTCGCCACGGCCACTGGAACCTTCGCGATGGAGGCGACCGGCGCGCCGCGCATGAGCCTCGGGCCCGAGCTCACCGCGTCCGCCACCAGCCTCTCGTTCAAGTTCAACAACACGGGGGTCGCGGTGGATCGAACGATCTCACTCGTCCACGGCCCCGTCGTCCTCAGCCAACGCATCCAAGTGGCGGATGGCCTCGTTGAGGCCTCCGCAACCGGTCTGGTGGCTAGCATCCGCGACTTTGTTGTGGTTCAAGGCAACGTCGGGTTCAGGAAGGTGGGGACGGAGATCGTGGCGGTGGGGACGCAGGTGAACGCGACGATGTCGGCCGGGGCGTCGGCGAGCGTGAGCGTGACGGGTGCGACGCTGGGCCTGAAGACGGGCAATGGCGCGACGGTGCTGGAGGTGCGCGACGGAGCGTTCGCGGCGCAGGTGGCGGGGTTGGCGTCGGTGACGGCGACGGCGGTGCGGGTGCAGTACAGCAACGCGGGCGGATCGGCGGCCCAGGGCGAGACGCTAACGGTGGGCGGGACGAGCTATGCGTTCGGGACCGCGATTGGTGCGAACACGGTGTTGTTCGAGTCGACGGGCCTGGTGGTGGACGTGGCCGGATTCGTGAGGGTGTCGGGCAACGTCGGATTCAGGAAGGTGGGTGCGGAGATCGTGGCGGTGGGGACGCAGGTGAACGCGACGATGTCGGCCGGATCGTCCGCGAGCGTGAGCCTGACGGGCGCGACGCTGGGCCTGAAGACGGGCAATGGCGCGACGGTGCTGGAGGTGCGCGACGGTGTGTTCGCGGCACAGGTAGCGGGGTTGGCGTCGGTGACGGCGACGGCGGTGCGGGTTCAGTACAGCAATGCCAGCGGGTCGGCCGCCCAGGGCGAGACGCTGACGGTGGGCGGGACGAGCTTTGC
>JBJSZF010000440.1:0-1108 GCA_046090125.1 Verrucomicrobiota bacterium | reverse complement strand
CCACGACGGTGCCCGGGCTGCGCGTGGGCGAACTGTTGCCGCGCCTGGCGCACCGGATGCAGCACTTCGCGCTCGTGCGGTCCGGCACGCACGAGAACGACCACCACGAGACGGCAAGCAACTGGGTGTTGAGTGGGCGCTTCGGCTCGCCGTTCGGCGATCACCCGTCGATGGGGTCGGTGGTGGCGCACGAGACGGGCTTTGGCGGGCGGTTGCCGCCGTACGTGTCGGTGCCGCGCAACCCATCCTTCACGTGGGAGCTGGGCAAGTCGTCGTGGTTGGGCGGGCGGTTCGAGTCGTTCTCGGCGGGCAACCCCAACGAGAAGGAGTGGCGCGTGCGGGACCTGAACCGGCCGTCGGGCGTCACGGACGACATGTTGGCGCGGCGCCGGGCGTTGCTGTCGGCGGTGGATCGCCTGGGCGGGCGCGTGCGGGGCAACGACCAGCTCGACACCCATGACGAGTTCGGGCGCAAGGCGGCGGAGCTGGTGTTGTCCCCGAACGCGCGCGACGCGTTCTCGGTGGAACGCGAACCGGTGGCGCTGCGTGACGCCTACGGGCGGACGGACTTCGGGCAGTCGTGCCTGCTGGCGCGGCGGCTGGTGGAGGCGGGCGTGCGGTTCGTGACGGTCAACTACGGCGGGTGGGATCATCACGCCAAGATCTTCGAGTCCCTCGACAAGAAGCTGCCGGAGCTGGACATGGGGCTTTCGGCGTTGGTGACGGACCTCTCGAACCGCGGCCTGCTGGACGAGACGTTGGTGCTGGTGATGGGCGAGTTTGGGCGGACGCCCCGGATCAACAAGGACGCGGGGCGCGACCATTGGGGTCGCGCGGGCTCGATGTTGTTTGCCGGCGCGGGGGTGCGGGGCGGGCAGGTGATCGGGGCGACGGACAAGGAGGGGGCGTTCGTGACGGAGCGGCCCGTGCGCCCGGCCGACGTGGCGTGGACGGTTTTCGAGTCGCTGGGGATTGACCCGAGGAAGATCCTGACGACGCCGGAGGGGCGGCCCGTGGAGATCCTCGACCAGGGCTCGGCGGTGCATGAGCTGTATGGCTGAACGTTCCAGGCGGCGGGCGGGCGCATGGGCTGCCGTCGTCGCAGGCT
>JBJSZF010000439.1:0-4007 GCA_046090125.1 Verrucomicrobiota bacterium | reverse complement strand
AAGCGGGAAGCGGGGGGCGGGGGGCGGGGTGGGAGTAGCAAGCACGTCTCGGTCTTGTCCGTGCGTCGGCTGCCGCAGCGGGCGGAAGACCTCATGCGGAGACGCGGGGGCGCGGGGGAGGCAGCCGGGTTGAGACCGCCTTCGCACCTTCTTTGCGTGCTCGTTCGCCAAGCGGTCCCCGCCTGCGGCGCGCGCGTCGCAGGCGTCGTCGTTGACATCATTACTACCGCAATAGTATTACCACGGTCGTTATGAGCGCGCCGCCCCCCTTCCCCCTCCGGCTTGGAGACCTCCAGCTCCGCATCCTCCAGGTCCTCTGGGCCCGCCAGGAGGCGTCCGTCGCCCAGGTCCACGCCGACCTCAGCCCCACCCGGCCCCTCGCCTACACCACCGTCGCCACCATGCTCCGCAAGATGGAGGAACGACGCCTCGTCCAGCACCGCGAGCAGGGCCGCGCCTTCCTCTACTCCGCCCTCGTCCAGGCCGCCGACGTCGGCTCCAGCCTTGGCCATCGCATGGTGGAGCAGGTCTTCGAGGGCAGCCTCGCCGACGCCGTCAGCCACCTGCTCCGCACCCGCGACGTCCGACGCGAGGAACTGGACGCCCTCGAGAAGCTGATCCGCGAGGCCAAGAGGAGGGCGCGATGAACCTGCTCGACACGTCCACGTGGCCGGGGCTCCTCGCGGTTCTCGCGCTGGAGTCGGCGGCGGTGGTGACCTTGGCCCACGCTGTGTCCCGGTGGTCCCGCAACCCCGCAGCGAGCCGCAGGGCATGGCAGGCCACGCTCGTCGCGCTGTGCTTGCTTCCCGTGGTCGAGGCCTCCGGGCTGCGTGGACTGGCCCGTTCCATGGTGCCGGTCCGGGTTGCCTTGGACCGTTCCGACCCAACGCCCGAAGCGCCGGCGGCCGAGGTCCAGCCAGCAGGCCGCACGCCGGACGCGGCCGTCGGCTCCGAGGCGTTGGACACCGGGGTGAGGCTCGTCGCGCAACGCCTGCCGCGCCCCCTCCCATCCGATGCCCCCGCCACATGGCCGTGGTGGGTTTGGTCCGTGGGCGCGGTGGTCGTCCTCGCGCGGGCCCTCCGATCCCGACGGGCCTTGTCGTTGGCTTCGCGTGGCGCCATGCCCGCCGACAACGCCACGACGGAAGCCGTCGACCGGTTGGCCACGCGCATCGGATTGGGAACGGTCCGCGTCGTGTCCTGGGACGGGCTGGAGACACCCGTCGCGTATGGGGTCGTGCGCCCCACGGTGGCGCTGCCGTCGGATTGGGCGGTACGGCACGGGGAAGGCGACCGCGACGCGATGCTGGCCCATGAGCTGGCCCATCTCGCGGGGCGCGATCCCGCGTGGATGGCGATGGCGGACGTGGCCTGCGCCGTGTTGTGGTGGCACCCGGGCGCGTGGTGGGCGTCGCGACGGCTGCGGGCCGCGTGCGAGCGCGCGGCCGACGCGGCGGCGTCGATCGTCCCCGGCGGACGCGCGGCGTTGGCGGAGGTGTTGGTCCGCCTTGGGCGCGAGTGGGAGGCGTCGGGATTGTTGCCGCGGCTTGGGATCGACGGCGGGCGCTTTCGGTCGGAGCTGGGGCAGCGCGTGGAGGAGTTGCTGGGCGGGGCGGCGGGGTGGCGAAGCCCGGGGCGTTGGGACGGGCTGCGTCCCGTGGCCCTGGCGGGCGTGGTGGCGATCGTTGCCATGGCCCTGCCATTGCCTGCGGACGTTTCGGGCGGGCTCGTGGGACGGCTTGGCGCGCAAGGGACCAAGCCTTCGGCGACGGACACGTCGTCGCGGCCGGCATCGGGGACGGCATCAGCGCGTGCGATTCGTTCGTCGCCCTCCGCCCCATCCGCGCCCTCCGCGCCGGCCGTTGCGGCGGCTAGCCCATCCGGCACTTCCGATGCGGGGGACCAGGTCCTGCTGAGCTGCCTGTTCGTCGAGGCCCGAGGCGACGCCATCGGTGATCTCGGCTTGGACTGGGTTTTTGGAAGGCAGGCCCACGAAGGCCCGGCCGTTGTTCGGACCAACCTGCCCGGCAGCCGTGGCTACGTGGACACGTGGCATTCGCAGGGCGAGGCGGTGGTGCTGGGTCCGGAGCAGTTCCGGGCGTTGCGCACACGCATGGATGACTGGAAGCCCAGGGCGGAGTTGGGCAAGACCGGATTGGACATCCTGAGCGCGCCCAAGGCCACAACCTTGGCCGGGCGCGCCGTCTCCGTGGCCAGCGGCAACGAGGTGAACGTGGTGACCGGGGCTTCCGGGAGGGCGACCGGCGGTGGCCAACCCGGCATCACGTACAGCGCCGAGCCCATGCGCTTCGGCATTGAGGTCCAGCTCGTCCCCACCCGGCCTTCGGCTTCGGGGCCATGGACGCTCGACGTCGTCGCCAGCGTGCGGGAGTTCAAGGGATACGCCGACCCCGGCAAGGAGGGAGTTCTCATCAAGGCTCCCGATGGCTCCACCCAGCGCGGGACTCCCCCCATCCCTGTCATCAAGGCCCGCGTGGCGTCGGGCCAGGCCAGCCTCCCTGCCGGGTCCACCCTCGCCCTGCGCGGGCCCATCACCGAGACGGTGGAGGTGCGCAAGGCCGGTCTTTTCCGACGCGCCACCACCAACGTGACGCGTTCGCGGCTGTTCATTTTTGCCACCCTCGATCAACCCGCTGAACCCGCCGCGCCCGTCGTGTTGCACCCAGCCCCCGACGATCTCCGCAAGACCGAGTCGCGCCTGTGGTCCGCCGCGTTCTCGCCGGACGGCAGTCTTCTGGCCCCGAAAGGGGGATGGGACCATCCGGTCGAACCGGGCTGCATGTTTGTTTGGGACGTGACGGCCCCCGCGCCGTCGGGCAGGCCGCGCTGGATCTGGAAGCAGCGGGCCACCATCCGCAAAGCCGCGTTCTCGCCACAGGGAAACCTCCTGGCCTTCGGTGACTTCGATGGCGTCGTCCGCGTGCTTGATGTCGCCACCGGCAAGCGGGTCCTCGAACTGGCCCCCTTCCCCAAGCTCGTGAACTCCATGGCGTTCACGCCCGATGGCCGCCGCCTCGTCGTGGGGGGCTTCGACGAGTCCGTGCATGTCGTGGAGGTCCCATTGGGTCGCATCCTGCACTCGCGCGCCCTCGGCGAGGGCGTGACGTCCGTGGCGGCCAGCGCGGACGGACGTTGGGTGGCGGCGACGACGTGGGTCGGCAACGTGCACCTGCTCGAACTCGACGGGCTGCGTCCCGTGGGCGAGGGCGAGGCCACGTTCGACGCCGCCAAGACGGCGGAGGCGGCGGCCGGTCCGCGGATCGCGGAATGGATCGTCTTCACCCCCGACGCGAAGGGGGCGTGCACGGGCAACTGGGATGGGACGATCCAGCGATGGGACGTCACGGCCGACGGGCTGCGCCGCCGCGCGCCGCTTCGGCGAGCCGGGGAGGCATCACCCGGAACGTTGTTGCAGGGACCGGGCACGTTGTTGCAGGGCGGCGCCTTGTCACCCGACGGCCTGCGCCTTGCGGTGGGCATGGCCAACGGCGCGGTCGAGGTTTGGGACCTCCGCACGGGCCGGGTGGAAGGCGCGATGCCGGCGCATGGGGACCTGTGCTTTGGCCTCGCGTTTTCCCCGGACGGATCGCGCCTGGCGACGGTGGGCTGGGATCGCAAGACACGGGTGTGGGACGTGGCGACACGGCGGCGGTTGTTGGAGTGGTGAGGGGGTGGGCGCCCGTTGCGTGAACTCGCCATGCGCGGGGGTTGGGGCGCATGCTCGGGGACATGTCCACGGCACGGCACACGCGGAAGGTCCAGGCATGGCAGGTGGTCGTCGTGGCGGCGGCGGCGGGCGGCATGGGCTGGGGGATTCGGGGCCAGTACGGTCACGAGACGGGCGCGATGATGGCCGGGCTGCTCGTGGGCCTGGCCGTGTGCCGGATGCTGGCGTCGTGGGCGGACCCGGCGGTGGTCGCGCGGGCGGTGGCCTGGTGCGCGTTGGCCACGGGGATCGGCGGGTCCATGACCTACGGGCAAACCGT
>JBJSZF010000438.1:0-3242 GCA_046090125.1 Verrucomicrobiota bacterium | reverse complement strand
CGCGGCAACGAGACCTACGCGTCCGAGCAGGTGTCGGAGGAGATCGTCTATCGCAGCTACGACGGCGGCGAGGTGCGGCACCCGAAGAACGACGCCGTGATGCCCGCCAAGGTCCCCTATGGCCATGCGCGCACCGCCAAGGCCGAGGAAGATCCCCGGCAGGCGTTCGCCGAGTGGCTGACGTCGCCGGAAAACCCCTACTTCGCGCGCTCCACGGTGAACCGCTTCTGGAGCTACTTCCTGGGGCGCGGGATCATCGACCCCGTGGACGACATCCGCGCGGGCAACCCGCCCAGCAACCCCGAGCTGCTCGCGTGGCTGGAGAAGGGGTTCGTGAAGTCCGGGTACGACCTGCGCTGGCTCATGCGCACCATCTGCACGTCGCGCACGTACCAGTTGTCCATCGTGCCCAACCGCTGGAACGAGGACGACACGTCGAACTTCTCCCATGCGTTGCCGCGACGGTTGTCCGCCGAGCAGTTGATGGACGCGGTGGCGGTGGCGACGGGCCATCGGCCGCGCTTCAAGGACATGCCGGAGGGCGCGCGCGCGGTGGAGGCCCCGGACGGGATGGTGGGCGGGGCGGACTTCCTGGCGTTGTTCGGAAGGCCCAAGCGCCAGAGCGCCTGCGAGTGCGAGCGGGCGGGCAACGTGACGTTGGCCCACGCGTTGAACCTCGTGAACGGCCCGATGCTCGGCGAGTGCGTCACCGCCCCCGGCAACGGCGTCGCGCGAATCGCCGAGTCCGAGCCCGACGACCGCAAGCTCATCGAGCACATCTACCTCGCGTGCCTGTGCCGGATGCCGACGGACAAGGAGGTGGCGTCCGTCCAGTTGGGCAAGGGCGCGGAACGCCTGACGGGCGCGCAGGACCTTGCCTGGGCGTTGCTCAACAGCCCCGCCTTCCTCTTCAACCGCTAAGCCACCGATCACTCTCACCGCTCACTGCTCACTGTTCACCCCTTCCTCCCATGATCTCGATTCCAGGCGAATACGGTGCGACGTGCGACGGGTTCTCGCGGCGCGAGTTCCTGCGCGTGGGCGGGGCGGGCCTTGCTGGCCTCAGCCTTGCCAACATCCTCAAGCTCCAAGCGGGCCAGCCGTCGGCGGCCGGGCCCGCGCCGGGCCAGCCCAAGACCGGATGGGGACGCGCTAAGTCGGTCATCCTGCTGTACCTGCAAGGAGGCCCGAGCCACATCGACATCTGGGACCCGAAGCCGGACGCGCCGTCGAACATCCGCGGCGACTTCAAGCCGATCCGGAGCAAGGTGCCGGGCATCCAGTTGAGCGAGGTGATGCCGCGGTTGGCGCAGCACATCGACAAGGCCACGCTGATCCGTTCCATGAGCTACACGCCCGTGGGGTTGTTCAACCACACGGCGGCCATCTACCAGATCATGACCGGCTACACGCCGGACCGCGTGTCGCCCTCGGGCCAGTTGGAGCCGCCCGCGCCCAACGACTTCCCGCACCTCGGCTCGCAGGTGGCCCGGCTGCGTCCGCCCGAGGTCCCGATGCTCCCGTTTGTGATGCTCCCGCGGCCGTTGCAGGAGTCGAACGTCATCGGGAAGGGCGGCACGGCCGGGTTCCTCGGCGCGGCATTCGACCCGTATTATTTTTACCAAGACCCCGCGAAGGAGCTGAACCTGGCGGACCTGACGCTGCGTCCGGAGGTGACGCGCGAGCGGCTGGACCGGCGGTCGAAGTTGTTGAAGTCCGTGAACGACGCGATGCCCGCCATGGAGAAGGCCGTGGAGAAGTACGCGCTCGACTCGTACTACCAGAAGGCGTTTGACCTCGTGAGCAGCGGCCGTGCGCGGGATGCGTTTGACCTGTCCAAGGAGCCGGACGTGCTGCGCGACGCGTACGGGCGGCACACGTTTGGGCAGGGTTGCCTTCTGGCACGGCGGCTCGTGGAGGCGGGCACGCGCGTGGTGCAGATGAACTGGCCCGCCGTCGCCAATGGCGATCCCACGGTCGATGCGTGGGACACGCACGCCGCCAACTTCGGGCCGTTGCGCAACCTGCACTGCCCGAAGCTCGACTCCGGCCTGAGCACGTTGCTGCAGGACCTGGACCAGCGCGGGTTGCTCAAGGAGACGCTGGTGGTGGCGCTGGGCGAGTTCGGGCGCAGCCCCCGCCTGGGCGTGAGCACGAGCGGCAACACCAACTCGCCCGACGGACGGGATCATTGGCCGTATTGCTACACCGCGCTGATCGCGGGGGCCGGCGTGTCGCGCGGCGCGTTGTATGGCCGCTCGGACGCCACGGGCTCCTCCCCGGCCGAGCTGCCCGTGCATCCCACGCAGATCGTTGCGACCATCTACCACGCGCTGGGCATCGACCCGCACACGATCGTCATGAACCACCTCAACCAGCCGCGCGAGCTGGTGCAGGCGGAGCCCGTGCTGGGCTTGTTCTCGTGAACGGTTCCCATCGTGCCATGAATCCTCGCCTCGCCCTTGGGACGCGCCTTGGGGGCGCAGGGCTCGGGCTGGCGCTGGCGGCCACGGTGCACGGCGCCGTGGCCCCTGCTCCCAAGCTCGACTCCGCGTCGCTCGTGTACCTCCAACGCGGCACCACCAACCGCATCACCCTCAACGGCGACGGCCTTGGCCAGCTCGACCGCATGTGGGCGTCGCACGAGGGCGTGCGCGTGTCGGCCGTGGCCTCGCCCTCGGGCGCGGTGTCGCTGGAGGGAAGCGCCGGCGGCATCGCCGTGCGCGCGGCGGAGCCCGCCAAGGCCCGCGCGGTCGATGTGATCGTGGGCGCCGACGTGCCGCTCGGATCCCATGAGGTCCGCGTGGCCGGCCCCGGCGGCGTGTCCAACCCGGTGACGTTTCAGGTGTCCGACCATCCCGAGATCCTCGAGCCCTCCGGCACGGGTTCCGCATCGACCGCGCCCGCGTTGGCCCTGCCCGTCGGCGTGTCCGGCAAGATCGGCGGGTCCGCCGAGGCCGATCATTACCGGCTCGCGCTGAAGTCGGGCGAGGTGGCGGTGCTGGACGTGCAGGCGAACCGAACGGGGTCGTCGTTGGATGGCACGTTGATGGTGTTGGATGGCTCGGGGAAGGAGCTGGCGCGCAGCGAGGATGCCCACGGGCTGGACCCGTTCATCGTGTTCAAGGCGCCGTCGGACGGGACCTTCATCGTGCGGTTGAGCGACCTGCGGCACCAGGGCGGCGACCGGCACACGTACCGGTTGGTGGCGCGCAGCGGTCCCTACGTCGAGACGTTGTTCC
>JBJSZF010000437.1:0-5609 GCA_046090125.1 Verrucomicrobiota bacterium | reverse complement strand
CCACCCTTGCCACCCTTCTGCATGCGTGCCTGCTGCTGTTGCTGCCCCGTGCCGGGTCCCTTGGGGCACAAGGCACGCCTCGTCCTCCGGGCAGCATGGCCTACCAAGGATACCTGGTCGGTGTGGATGGCGTCCCGTTGGGCCAGGCCGCGCCCAGGGCGCACGACCTGGTGTTCCGGATCTACGATGCGGAAACGGGGGGCACCTTGCTGTGGGCCGAGGAACAGACGGCCGCCTTCGACAAGGGCTACTTCGGCGTGCAGCTCGGCGAGGGCGCATCGGTCACGGGCTTCACCAATCCCTCGGCGGGCATCAGCGACGTCTTTGTTGGGACTGCCGGGAACAACCGCTGGGTGGAATTGACCGTGAAGGGGCTGCGACCGGGTGGGGGCAACCTCACGGTGACCCCGAGGGTCCGGTTGCTTTCCGCGCCGTATGCCTACCTCGCGCAGGCGGCGTCGCGATTGGTGGATGCAAACCGCAACGAGCTGTTGTCCGTCTCAGGAGACAACCTCGTGGCCTCCACCACGGTAACGATCCCGTCGATTGCAGTGCCGACGGTGGTGGTGGGCAACCTGACGATCAGCAACTCGCTCAACGTTCTTGGGAGCGGCGGGGGACGGATGGTTCGGACGCCCGATGGGGCTCTACGGGTCGTGGCCGGGCGCCATCGTTGGACAAACGGATATCCCAACCCCGCCACCGGGGCGCAGTTCCTCGTCGAGCCATCCCCAGGCTATTCCATCGTCCGGACCGGCGTTGGCGAATACAAGGTGACCTTCGACACCGCGTTCAACTCCATCCCGAGCATCGTCGCCACGGCCTTGCGGCCTGTGAACGGCGGCTTGGCCACGGCTCCCAATGCCCTCGCGCACGTCATCCAATCGAACGACACGAACGTGGCCAAGAGGGAGTTCACGGTTCGGGTGCATTCCCTGAACTACGATTCGAGGAACTTCTTCTGGTTGGCCAAGCCCATCCTGCTGGATCCAGCCAGCAACGAGGCACTGATGATCCACAAAACCTTCAATGCGAACAACGGAGTCGAGCTGCAAATGGTGTACAGCCCCGTGTCGTTGCAGGTGGACTGGGATTTCTCGTTTGTTGCCACGGGAGGCTAAGGAGGCAAAACCCATGTCCAAGACCCCTATCATGCGAACCGATCTTACCGGCCTGCGAGGTTGGCTCATGTTGCTGCTGGCCTTTGCGTCGGTGCACCCTCGTGTGACCAGCCAATCCCCGGTGACGCCACCCTTGAGGATCACCTATCAGGGATATCTTTTGGGTGGGGATGGCCTGCCTTTGGCAAGCACGGCTGCCCGGGCCTATGACGTGGTGTTCCGAATCTTCGCTGAGGAAACAGGGGGTGCCGCCCTTTGGGCGGAGCTGCAGACGGCGACCGTCGAGAAGGGATACTTTAGCGTGCAGCTCGGCGAGGGGGTTCCCATCGCGGGCGTGACCAACCCATCGGCGGGCCTTGCCGCCGTGTTCACGGCGACGGACGCCACCAATCGCTATGTCGCGCTGAGCGTCCGAGGCGTCGGGGCCAATGGAACGGACTTGGAAATCCAGCCGCGTGTCCGGCTTTTGGCGGCGCCATTTGCCTACCTGGCCCAAGCGGCGGGCAGGCTTGTGGATGGCACGGGTGCCGACGCCGTGGTCGCCACCGCTTCCGGCCTCTCCTTTGCAAAGCCCGTCTCGGCGCTGAACCTGTCCGCCCCAGCGATCTCAGTGGGCTCGGTCACCGTCTCGAATGCCATCACCGTGGGAGGTTCCGGCGGCACATCCTCGTCGGGAAGCCGGTTTGTGGAATCTTCCGACGGGGCGTTGCGAATCATCTCTGGGAGGCATCGTTGGACGGGGACGTCATACCCAGGCAACACGGGCTCAGTCTTCAACGCCGAGCCCTCCCCCGGGTACAGCATCTCAAGGATCAGCGGGGGCCGATACAAGGTTACCTTTGACACTCCGTTTAACGCCCCGCCGTCGGTCACCGTGACCACCATCGCACCCAACATTGCCCTGACGGGCTGGCCGCACGCCTGGCCGGCCGTGGTCATGTCGCCAGACCCTGCCTCGGGATGCCGGGAGTTCATCCTGGAGATTTACTATGGGTACAAGTGGTCCGGGGAATTCTGGTATTTCTATGACTTTGGGAAGGCGGGCGCAGGTACGGCGCTTGGGATCCACTCACCTCTCCAATTCATTTTCAATTCCGACTACTCCAGCTTCAATTTCTTTACCCATGCATATGTGGACTGGGACTTCCAGTTCCATGCCGTCGGGCCGTGACGCGAGGCTCTGGTGGTCCCAAGCGAGACGGCTTCCATGAATTTTGATCGAGGAATGATGCCATGATGACGACACATCGCACGGCCTGGTGGTTCCCTGCGGCCAGACTTGGAGGGGATGGCGTTGGCGGAGGCGGCGCGCGTCCGGTGCCATGGCGGGGGCGGCGCGGCCAGTGGTGGGTTGGGGCGCGCGTTGTGGGCCTGATGCTGCATGGGCCCAAGGCATGGGCGCTGGCGTTTGTTTTCCTGTGTCTCCACCCCTTGGCCACGATGGGGCAGACGACGCTGATCCTTGAGCAATCGGACCAGATAGCCTCCCAGAACCTGATGTCGGCGGGTGGCCTGCCGATTTCTCGCGAGGCCGGGAATCCTGCGGGGTCGAACGGGAAGGGCGCGACGGGGAACGAGTCCACGGGCATCTACAAGCCGCCCACGGCGGGCCAGTTTCGTTCCTATCTGAGCGCGGGCAGCGTGGGTGGCATGAGGTCTTCGGAATGGCAGGCCATGCGGGGGGCGGGCTCGCTGGGCACCAACACGACCCCGTATCGCGGGTCCATTGCCCAGCAGATGGGCCTTGGGGTTGCGACCAACGGGGCAGGCGAGGTGACCCTGACGCTGCGCCGGGTGGCGGTTGGGCGCATGTTGGCCCCACGTCGTCCGACTCATTTGTTCGGGCAACAGATCAAGGTGCCCTTGCTAACGGAGGGCGGGACGACGCTGACGGCGAGCGAATCGACGGCGTACTGGCTGGACAAACCCGACCTGACCGGGGACGTGGCCTACTACTGGAGCCCGCATGCACGCAAGGTGTATGCGTCCCAGACGGGTCCGCTTTTTGTGACGTGGATGCGTGCGACGCCCTTCACGCCGGAGACGTTGCCGGCCTACACGAACGCGCTGGGCTCGCGCAGCTTCGTGACGAATGGGGCCAACATCTTCTTGCTGTACACGGAGGCCTACATGATTTCGGCCACGCCCGCGCAACCGACGCGCATGATGTACTGGACGCAAAAGGAGTACATGCCGACGGGGAAGCCCGTGCTGGTGCCCCCGGCGCGCGTGAGCGGCATCCGGGTCGCCTACAGCCCCTCGTTCCCGCGGACGGTGCCGACGGAGTTCAAGACAGAGGGCACGACGAGCCCGACGGAGGGCAGCACCAACGCGGTGTTACAGGAGCTTCGCACGCTTTGGTTCGAGCAGCAGGCCGGGGCGATCTTTGCCTACAATGCCGAAGGTCGCGTGCTCGTCGAGGTGCTCGGCGACGCGCGGAATGACGGCACGTACATCCCGATGGGCACCGAGATCGTGGAGGTGCGGCAGTTTCCGGTGGTGTCGGACGTCACGGTGGAGCTGGGCGAGCGCATCGTACCGCCGGTGGCGGAGGAGGTGGCGACGTTGCATGCGGACCCGGTGCGCGGGGTGACGGGCGACGCGTACATCTTCCAAGACTCCACCGGGACCCGGAATCGCATCGCGTTCTATGCCACGCGGGAGACGAGGAACCTCAACGACGTCCTGGTGCACTGGATGGAGGAGGGCATGGCGGGACTCCGCTGGCCCAAGTACTACACGCGCTACGCGCTGGTTTGGCCGACGGACGTCGCTAGGTACAGCATCTACGTGAGGCCTTCGGCGTCGAGCTTTGAACAGGCGCAGGCGACGTCGGTGGTGCTGGATGCTCAGAACGCGCCGGTGATCGAGTATCAGGATCCCTACGACCAGCCGAGGGCGCGGTTCACGGCGGACCTGCGGTTTTACACGCATCTGGATCCGGGTCAGGACCTCCATCGCACCCTGCTGCGCTATACGTCGAAGGACCAGATCGCCTTCGAGCGCGTTTTGTCGGTGCGGGTGGAGGAACTCCGTGCGGGGACCCTGGGGGGTAGCAGCGTGGCACAAAGCCTCTCTGCGTGGAACGGCACGACCATGGTGTGGCCGGACGAGCTGACCGCGCCGCGGGTCGTGACCGGGACGGTGCCGGTGGGTGAGCGGATGACGGCCCCGGCGGGTGAGGCAGGTGCGGCTGTGACGGACGACTACGTGGCCGGCTACCTGAACACGGAGGTGGGCAACCTGTACCATCCCGGGGCCTATTTGGACCCGTTCGTGGCTGGGTTTGAGGCGGCCAACGCGGGGGCCATCATCCCCGTCAATGCCGTGCCTGGGAGGAACGCCCTCGAGGTGTGGTGGTTCCGTAAGTCCAACGCAAGCGCCGGCATCAACTCGGGCAACACGGCGGCGGGTTTCACGCCGGCGTGGTGGCCCTCGGTGGTGGGGCGTTACACGATCGTATGGCCGTCGTCGCCCCGTGAGATTGTTCTGGCCAGCCGACTGGGCGGGCTGGACGCACGGGTGGAGGAGGCGGGTGGCGAGATCTACGCGCAGAACGACCCGGGGTTGGCGGGGTACAATCCCAACGAGGAACACGCCGTCATGAGTGCCGGCATTCCCTACGCCACGCGCGACGACCTAAACCTGACCGGCGGAACTGCCGCGACCTACTCGTCAGATCCGCATGTGCTGGTGTCGTATTCGGCGCTGGACGGGCGCCCGGCCGTGGCGGTGTACAAGGTGCTCCGCGAGAAGCCCTCGGAGGGGTATGTGTTCGACTACCCGGTCCCGGCCGGCCAGATCGTGCAGCCGCCGCCACCGCTGGGGTTCCTCGGGGCACCGGTGGTGGGTACGGGTGACGCGGCACGTTCCATGAACTACGAGCCCGACACGGGCTCCCAAGACTTCCCGGTGAAGTGGACCGCCAGCATGGGCTCCGGCGCCTTCGGGCATTATCGGAAGTTCACCTACGAGGACCGGCATCATGACCTGTGGGTGTATCGCGGGCCGCACGTGGGCCTGCCTTCCTTGCGGGCGGGGTGGTACAACCCGTCGTCCGGTGCCATGGATTCCCTCGGGACCGTCACGGTGGTCGCGTCCCAGGACTTTTCCATCCCGGTCCATGCGACGCGGCAGTCCGAGTTCCTCGCGTTGACCGTCAAGACGGGGCCGTCGTGGGTCGGGACGGCGGGCATGAACCTCGCCGGGACGGCGCCCTCGGCGGCGGGGACATTCACGGTCGTGTACACGGTCACGGACCTATATGAGGGCTCGGCGGTGGATGGCAGCTTCACGCTGAGCGTGAACGCGTCCGGGGTACCCTCGGCCGTCCCCGGCCCGTTGTCGGTGAAGAGCACGAACCCGTACACGGGCTCGGTGGTGACGTTCACGAACCGGGCCCCTTTCCTTGGGCAAAGCCCGACGCCGGCCAACAGCTTCACGGTGCGGTACTATTACCGCACCGAGCCCAGCTTCGCATGGCCGGGG
>JBJSZF010000436.1:0-3586 GCA_046090125.1 Verrucomicrobiota bacterium | reverse complement strand
CCCGAGCCGTTCGGAGGAGCGCCAGATCATGGACCTGATGGCACGCACGGGCGGGCAGCCGTCCGCCCGGCCGGTGGTCTCGTCGGACGACATCCTTCGGGCGCGCCGGGTGTTGAACGACATCTACATGGATGACTTGGTGCGCGACTACATCGTGGACGTCGTGTGCGCCACGCGTGAGCCAAAGACGTATCGACTGAAGCTGGAGGGGATGATCCAAATGGGCGCGTCGCCCCGGGCCACCATCGCGCTGGCGTTGGCATCGCGCGCCCATGCGTTCCTGAGGGGGCGCGGGTACGTGACGCCGCAGGACGTGAAGAGCATCGCCATGGATGTCCTCAGGCATCGCGTGACGGTCACGTATGAGGCGGAGGCCGAGGACAAGACGTCAGAGGTCATCGTGCAGCGGATCCTGGACGAGCTGCCGGTCCCGTGATGGGCCGAAGGCAGGAACGACGCGCCATGAGGCCCGAGCAAGGCATCGCATGACGGCGGAGGAACGGCTGCGCAAGATCCGACAGATCGAGGTCCGGACGCGTCGGCTGGTGTCCGACTCGTTGGCGGGCCAGTACCACTCCGCGTTCAAGGGGTCGGGCATGGACTTCGACGAGGTGCGCGAGTACCAGCCTGGCGACGAGGTGCGCACGATCGACTGGAACGTGACGGCGCGGATGAACCATCCGTTCGTGAAGAAGTTCCGGGAGGAACGGGAGCTGACGGTGATGTTGATGGTGGACCTCAGCCGGTCGGGGTTGTTTGCGTCCGGGACGGTGTCCAAGCGGGAGGTGGCGGCATGGCTGGCGTCGATGCTGGCGTTCAGCGCGATCCGGAACCAAGACCGGGTCGGGCTGGTCTTGTTCTCGGAGGTGGTGGAGCACTACCTGCCGCCGCGGAAGGGGCGGCGGCACGTGTTGCGGGTGGTGCGGGACATCCTGTGCCGCGAGCCGCAGTACCCGGGGACGTCCGTCAACGACGCGTTGGAGTTCGTGCGGCGCATGGCCCCGGGGCGTTCGGTGGTGGTGGTGGTCTCGGACTTCATCGCGGAGACGCGGCCCAGCATGGAGGCCATCCGGGCGCACCTGCGCCGGCGCGTGCTGAGCAGCCTGACGTTGTCGCGGGTGTCGTCGTCGTTGCTGCGGCAGGTGGCACGCGAGCACGACTTGATCGCGTTGCAGGTGGGGGACGAACGGGAGATGACGTTGCCGGGCGTGGGGCGGCTTCTGGTGGAGGATGCGGAGACCGGGGAACGGGTGGAGGTGGACACTCTGGGGGAACGGAGGCGGGAGTCCTTCCGGATGCGCTCGGAGAAGGGGCAACAAGAGCTCACACGGTTGTTTCGCGGGAGCGGCGTGGACGCGTTGCGGCTGGAGACGGGGCCTTCCGCAGGGGCGCGCTCCGAGGAGCAGATCATGTTGGATTACGCGCGGCAGCTGGCGTCGTTTTTCGATGCGCGCGGGAAGAGGAGGGGCCGGTGAGGCCTCCGCAGGGGCTTCGGGATCGTGGGGTGGCCCTGGGGTGTGCCGTATGGATGGCAGCAGGGATTCCCACGTTGGAGGCGGCGAAGAAGACGGCACCGGAGCCCCAGGTCCCGGCCTCCCGTCCGGCGCCCATGGCCCCTGTCGCAGGCGCTTCCGTTGGAGGCTCCGGACCCGCAGCGAGGCCGGGGCAGGGCGGCACTTCGGCCCCGGTGGTTTTGAAGGCAGAGCGGCAACGACCGGTGGAGATCCCGGACCCATGGCGCTGGGTGATCCTGGGAGGGGTGGTGTTGGGCTGTGCCGGGGCGGGCATCGCGGCGGCGGCTTGGTGGAGGCGGCGCGGCGCCGGTGCCGTTCCGGCCTTGCCCCCGCCGGACCCGGCTACAGTGGCGAGGGCACGCATCCTTGGGGCACGCCGGGGCATGGAGGATGCGCGGTGGTACGTGGGGGAGGTTTCGGATGCGGTGCGAGGGTATCTGGAGGGCCGGTTTGGCCTGAGGGCTCCGGAGCAGACGACGGAGGAGTTCCTGGCAGGGTTGGCAGGCAAGGAGCTGCCGGGGATGGGAGACGCGGCGGGCCTGGGCGAGTTCTTGGGGTGGTGCGACCTGGTGAAGTTTTCGGGATGGAAGCCGGGGGGGGCTGAGTTGGAGGAACTGGAGCAAGCGGGGCTGGGGATGGTGGAGCGGACGATGGCGGGCGCGGGGGTGATGGGTGGTGCGGCGACCGTGGTGGAAGGCGGGGCGACTGGAGGCGGGGCATGAGGCTGGAGTCGCCATGGTGGTTGCTGGCGCTGGTGCTGATCCCGTTGGCGGTGTGGCTGGGGGGGAGATGGGGGCGGGAGGTGGCGTTGGTGTACTCGTCGGCGTCGTTGATGAAGGGGATCACGGGGCTGACACGGTCGCGGGCGGGGCGGTTTTTGTCGGGGTTGCGCTGGGGGGCGTTGGTGTTGCTGGTGCTGGCGTTGGCGCGGCCGCAGATGGGGGCGGGCCGGGCGCCTTTGAAGGCGAGCGGGGTGGACATCGCGGTGGCGCTGGACTTGTCGGGCTCGATGTTGGCGGAGGACTTTGAGCTGGGCGGGAGCCGGGTGAACCGGATCGAGGTGGCGAAGGACGTGCTGAAGACGTTCGTGGAGAACCGGCCGGCGGACCGGTTTGGATTGGTGGTGTTCGCGGCGCGCTCGTACATCGCGGCGCCGCCGACGCTGGACCACGGGTTCCTGCTGAGGAACATGAGGCGGCTGGAGGCGTTGAACGAGCAAGGGACGGCGATTGGGGCAGCGTTGTCCACGGCGGTGAACCGGCTGCGGGAGCTGCCATCGAAGAGCCGGATCGTGGTGTTGATGACGGACGGGCAGAACAACGCGGGGGACATCCCCCCATTGACGGCGGCGGACGCGGCGGCGGCGTTGGGGGTGAAGGTGTACACGATTGGGATTGGGACGCATGGGACGGCTCCGACGCCGGTGGGGGTGGATGGGTTTGGGCGGAAGGTGTACCGGCAGGTGCCTGTGGACATCGACGAGGAGACGTTGAAGCAGGTGGCGGCCCGGACGGGCGGGAAGTACTACCGTGCGGACTCGACCAAGACGATGCGGTCGATCTACGCGGAGATCGACAAGATGGAGAAGACGGAGATGGAGGCGCGGCGGTTCGCGGCGTGGGAGGAGTGGATGGTGCTGATGGCATGGCCGGCCGTGGGGTTGCTGGTGTTGGAGATGGCGTTGTCCCACACGGTGTGGAGGAAGCTGCCATGAAGGGGTCGGGGCTCCCATTCCTGGATCCGGCGTTCCTGTGGCTCTTGGCGGTGTTGATCCCATTGCTGGGGCTCCTGCTGGCGTGGTCGGAGCGGCGCCGGAGGGAGGGGCTGGCCATGCTGGTGCAGGCGCGACTGCTCCCGTCGTTGATCCCCGGCCTGCGTCCGTGGCGAAGGCGGCTGAAGCAGGGGCTGCTGCTGGGGGCGGTGGCGTCGGTGGTGCTGGGGATGGCGCGGCCGTGGTGGGGCTACGTGGAGGAGGAAAGCCGGGGGACCGGAGTGGACGTCGTGGTGTGCATGGACGTGTCGCGCTCGATGCTGGCGACGGACCTGAAGCCGAGCCGGATCCAGCGCGCGAA
>JBJSZF010000435.1:0-10426 GCA_046090125.1 Verrucomicrobiota bacterium | reverse complement strand
TCGAAGAGGCGCCAACGCCCCTGGGCCCATGGTCGGCCGTGAAGGCCGAAGGCCGCGAGCACGTGGTCCCCACGGACCAATTGCAGCGCTACTACCGAATCCGTTGACCGCGTCGCCTGCTGGGTTCGCGAGCCACCACGCTCACGGCCCCGAGCCCCTCCTCACGCCCCTTCCGGCCGCCCGGCGAACGACAAGCCCTCGTCGAGCCATTGGTCCGACCGTAGCACGGCCGACCTCATCTTTCGGGCGCGGGATTGGGCGTTGGACTGGGCCAAGCCCACGGCGGCGGATGCCAGCGCCGCCATCCCGGGCCATTGTTGGGCGGCCGCCTCCCGCAGCGTCCTCCGTACCACGGCGGGCAGGTGTCGCGCAAAGACGTCGTCCTCGGCGCTCAGGATCGCCACGGCCGTCCCCGGGTCCCCTTGGCGCGCGCTGCGCCCAAACAACTGCCGGTCCACCCGCCGCGACTCGTGGCGTTCCGTGGCGATGACATGCAGCCCGCCCGTCTCCGCGACGCCCGCCCCGAGCCGGATGTCGGTGCCGCGCCCAGCCATGTTGGTGGCGATGGTAACGCGGCCGGCCTCGCCCGCCGTCGCCACGACGCGCGCCTCCTCCTGGTGACGGACGGCGTTGAGAAGCTGGAAGGGTATCCGGGCGTCCCCAAGCTGCCGCGCCAGGTGCTCGCTGGCCTCGACGCTCCGCGTCCCCACCAACACCGGTTGCCCCCGTTCATGCACCCGCCGGATCTCTTCCACCACCGCCTGCCATCGCCGGCCCGAGGTGGGCAGGAGGCGGTCGGGCAGCTCCCTCCGGATGCACGGCCGATGCGTCGGGATCGTCACCACCGGGAGGCCATAAACCTGCCAGAACTCCGCGCGCGCCTCCGATGCCGTGCCCGTCATCCCGGCCAGGTGCGGGTACAGCCGGAAGAACCGTTGGAAGCTGATGCGGGCGATGGTCTCGCTGGGGTCGCTGATGACCAACCCCTCCTTTGCCTCGATGGCCTGGTGCATCCCCTGACGCCATGTGCGCATCGGCATCTGCCGGCCCGTGAACTCGTCCACGATCACGATCTTGCCCTCCACCACCACGTACTGGCGCCCCTCGCGATAAAACTCCCGCGCCATCAGGGCTTGCCGCACCACCTCCGACCGCCGTTGCAGGCCGCGCCACAACGGGGGCAGCTCCCGCCCGAGCTCGTCCAGCCGCGCCTCGCCCGCCGGGGTGATCTCCACCTCGCGGTGCCGTTCATCCACGGTGTAGTGGACGCCCAGCTCCAAGGGCGACGCGATGCGGCCCGCCATCGCGACCACTTCCCGAAGGGCCGCGTTCGGGCGGGGAGCCGATAGGATCAGGGGCGTCACCGCCTCGTCGATGAGCACCGAGTCCGCCTCGTCGATGATCGCGGAATGCAGCCCGCGTTGAACCAGCCCCGCGCCGCGCGGATCGGGCCGGACCAAGCCCCGGGCCAGGCGTCGTCCCGCGTCGATGTCCGACCCCGCCCGCAGCCGGTCACGAAGGAAGTCCGCGACGATCTCCTTGCTGGTCCCATACGTCACGTCGCGCGCGTAGGCCTCGCGTCGGTCCTCGGGCGACATGGGCGCGGTGACGTGCCCGTGGGTGAGGTGGCAAAACCCCATCAATGGCCCCAGCCACCGCTCGTCGCGCTCCACGAGGTAGTCGTTGACGGTGACGACATGGCAGGGCCGCCCGCTCCATGCGCGCAGGATGGCGGCCAGGCCGGCCGTCAGGGTCTTGCCCTCGCCCGTCGCCATTTCCGCAAGGTGGCCTGCGTTCATGGCCATGGCCCCCATCAACTGCTCCGGGAACGGCCGAAGGCCCATCGTGCGCCAGGCCGCCTCCCGCAACGCCGCCAGCGCCGGCTCCATGGCCGACTTGCGGGCCGCGCCTCCGCGCCGGAACTCCCGTGAATGCTCCAGAAGCCGGGCGCGCAGCGCATGGTCGGTCCACGCGGCCACTTCCGTCGCGAGATCCTCCACCCGCATCGCCGACTCACGGAGGCCCGCGAGGACCCCGCCGCGCCGCCGCCAGGTCCCCGCGACGCCATGCACCCATGCGTCGAGCCCCTTGTGGATCGGGGGTGGACGACGCAGGGCGGTCTGGCGTGCGACTTCGGAGGGGCTGGTCACACGTGGTAGCGCTTTTGGAGGAGCTGCCGCAACGCCCGGATCCAGCGCGGCAACAGCGGCTCGGATGGCAGGGTGAACCGGGCCTCGCCGGACCGCCCATGGAGCAGGGCCACGCCCGGCCTCGCCAAGAGCGTGCCGTGCACCTCGAAGAAGGCCTCGGCGGCCTGGCGTCCCTCGGGGTCGCGCCCGGTGGTGGCGATGGGCCCGCGCGCCTGCCAGCCCAGGGCGGCGGATGGCAACTGCCGTTGCTCGGCGGGAATGCGCCGAAGGTCGGCCAACACGAGGGCCTCCCCCGCCTGCCCGTGCAGCCGCGCCTCCGAGCCGAGGATGGGCGATGCGAAGAGGCGGTCGCCATCCTCCTGCTGGACGGTGGCCTCGAAGACGTGCGACGACGGGTCCACGAGCAGGCCGAGCGACGTTCCCTGCGGCAGCCAACGCCCCACCCAACCCTCCGACTCCGGCAACACCCACGTGCCCGCATGGGGGGCGCGCACCACGAGCGCGGCCTGGTCGCGCCGGGTGCGCTCGATGTTCTTGAGGATTGATTCACGCAGGCTTTGCAGCGGCACGACGTTGGGCACGGCGTCCTGCAAGGCTTGCCGCAGCCGCGCGTCCGCCTCGGCCAGGGCGGCCTCGGCGGCGGCCTGTTGCTGCGTCAGCTCGTGGTTGCGCAGCTCCATCAATGGTTGCCCTGCCACGACGCTCCCGCCCGGCTTCACGAGCAGCCGGGCCACCTCGCCCGACGCCGCGTTGTAGATCTCCGTCCACTGGCGCGAGCGCACGATCCCCGGCGCGCGGAAGTGATGCGGGACGGGCACGAGCACGAGCACGGCGACGAGGCCGCCGATGCCGAGCGTGGAGACGAGGCTGGCGCGAAGCCGATGACGCTCGAGCCTCGGGCTGGCGGCAAGGTAGCCCGCGAACTTCCACGCGGGCACGGCCACCCACGCGACGGCGCACACGGCCGCCATCAGGAGGCCTACCAGCAGGAAACGGTCCGCAATCACGAGCAGGATGCCGGCGAACACAAACACGCGGTACACCCCGCTCGTCGCCCCATACACACCCAGCCACGTCGCCTCGCGTCGGCTCGTCGCCGGGCCGCGTTCGCGTCGAAGCCCAAACAGCCATCGCTCCGCCCAGGCCCGAAGCTGCGCCGTTGCACGCTGGGACAGGTTCGGGATGCCCACGAGGTCCGACAGCATGAAGTAGCCATCGAAGCGGAGCAGGGGGTTGATGTTGAAGACGAGGGTCGAGACGGACGCGACCAGCATGATGTTGTAGGCGAGCCCGTGGAGCGTGCCGGGGGCCGTCGCGGCCCACACGAACGTGGCCAGGGCCGCCACCCACACCTCCACGATCATCCCGGCGGCTCCCACGAGCACCCGCTTCCAGCGCTCGCGCAACCCCCATGCCGACGTCGCGTCCACGTAGGGCACCGGCGTGAAGATCATCAGCAGCACGCCCATCGCGTGAACTTCCCCCCCGAACTTCCGGCAGAAGTACGCGTGCCCGAACTCATGCAGCACCTTCACCAGCACCATGCCCGCGTAGAGCAGGAACAGGTTGCCCGGCGCGATCGCCCCCTGCGCCTCGTCGCGGGCCAGGTCGAAGTGGTCCGCCAACACCTTCAATGCCCACGCCACGGTGGCCAGCCAGCCGATGGCCCCTGCCGGGCTGATCAGTTTCCCGACCACCGGCAGCGTCCGCACCAGGAAGCGGTCCGGGTCCAGGAGGGGGAACCGCGCGAACATGATGTTGAGCAGGCGCGACCGCGTCTCGCGCTGGGCTTGCTTGCGCTGGCGCTCGAACAACGCCGACGCGTCCGTCGCCGTCGGGTAGTGCAGCAGGTTGGCGTGGTAGAGCTGCGACAGGAGCTGGAGGACGGCCTCCTGGCCGGGCGCGTTGCCCGGGAACCGCTCGATGCACTCGCGCCACGCCTCCTCCACCGTCCGGCCCGGCCCCAGCCGTGCCACGAACTCGTAGGCCTCGGGCCGCAGCCGGTAGAACTGGTTGTTGAAGGGGTCGTCCAGCACCACCCAGGGCTCGCCCCGAAACGTCTGCCGTCGCGCCCGCACCGACGGCCGCAGCGAGATGCGCTGGCCCGCCACCCGGTGCCAGGACTCGCTGAACGTGGACAACGCGTCGGACATGCTCACCACCAGAGGTACATCCGCAGGAAGTCGATGGTCCGGTGCGCCAGGATCCATGCCAGCATCCGCGTCCCGGACGGCACCTTGCACACCCCGCTCATCCCGGGCCGGAACCACGCCTCGGGCTGCGATGCCAACGTCGCGCGCAGCCGGAACACGTTGCCCTCCTCCTTCGGCTGCGCCGAGGGCTCCACGACGGCGACGTTCACGGCGAAGGTGCTGCGCGGCTGCGCCACGAACGCGATCTCCGCCGCCTTCGCGCCCAGCACGTCCTGCACGTCCCGCTCATGCACCTCCACCTCCACGTACAGGCGGTCGATGCGTGCCACCTTCAGCAGCGCGTCCCCCTGCCGCACCGGGGCCGAGATCCGCTGGCGCAGGTCGCCCTCGGCCACGATGCCGTCGAAGGGGGCCTTCAAGGTCGCCTGCGCCAGCCGATGCCGCACCAGCCCCAGCCGCGCCGCCGCCTGGTCCGCCTGCGACTGCGCGATGCGCATCTCCGCCAACTGCCGCGCCGCACGCGCCTTCTCCGCCTCGCGCAGGTACCGCGTCTGGTCCGCGATCGCCGCCGCCTCCTCCAGCGCAAGCTGGTCCGTGTTCAGCCGCACCAATGGCGCGTCCTTGCGCAGCAGGTCGCCCGGCTTGGCCTCCACCCCCTGGATGAAGCCGTCGAAGGGAGCCGTCAGGTACGACAACTCCTCCGCGCGCAGGATGAACGTGCCCTCCACCCGATAGGGATAAACCGGGAGGAACAACGCCACCGCCGCCGCCACGCCGAGGAGGGCGCCGACCTTGGCCCAGGTGTTCTCCGGCCCCACCAGCCGCGATGCCTGCCGCCCCAGGCCCCGCGCCCAACGCGCCCCGAACCAACCCGAGGCCCGGTGCAGCTCCGCGAGGCGGGACGCAAGCTGGTCGCACGCCAGCCGAAGCTGCTGGACGGAAACGTCCGCGAACGCGCCGTCCTGGCGCTCGCAGGTGAGCACGGCCACGGGCCGCCCGTCCACGCGGAGGGGCACGGACACCATGTTGCCCACGCCTTGCTGGCGCGCGAAGTCGCCGTGGGCACGCGTGACGAGCCGTTGATCCGGCGGCGCGGGCCACACGACCTCGTCGTCCTGGTCCAGCGCCTCCTCCATGGCGGCCTCCAGCGACTGCACGACCGCCATCTTGGGATCGAAGCGCGCGGTGCGGCTGATGGCCTTGAGGCGGACATAGGAGCCCTCCAGCCAGCCGACGGAGACGCGCTCGCACCCGAGCTGGGAGGCGACGCCGTTGGCCCAGGCCAGCAACGCGCCGCCGAACCGCGGCTCGGCGTTGACCTGCGCGAGGACGTCCAGCACGGAGGCGAGCCGGTCCCCGGCTCCGTTGCCCTCTCGGCGGGCATTGTGGGCCTGGTAGCTGGCGGGGACGTCCGACGCCATGGCGAGGGCCAGGCGGGCCTCGCGGGCGTGGGCCTCCGTCGCGTGGGGAACGAAGAGCACGGCGGCCGCCTGCTGGGCGGAGCCCTCGATGTGCAGGCGCACCGCCAGCCCTTGATGGCTCGTCTCCGGCAACACCCCCGGCTCGATCACGACGGCGGCCTCCCCAGACTCCATGGCGGAGACGGCCAACTGCGGCGCCATGCGCAGGAAGGCGGCGGCGGCGCGGTCCGCGGACGGGCCCTCGGACCAGTCCGCCAGCTTGCGCAGGCCGTTGGGCTGGGCCGGCAGGCCCACGACGAGGAGGCATCGCTGGGCTCGGATCCAACGCGCCAGCAACGCCGCGTAGGCGGGCCAAAACTCCGCCGGGGGCCCGGCGAAGGACCGCAGTCGCGTCGTCTCGGACATCAGCGCCTCCAGGGAGCCCGGCGTGGGGGAATCGGGAGCCATGGCCGTTCCTACTTGAGCTGGATTTGGCCGGGCACGCCCGGGCGGACCTTGCCGTCGGCGTTGTCGAACTCCGCCTTGATGCGGAGCAGGCCGCTGGCGGCGTCCACGACGGGGGAGACGTAGGTGACGGTGGCCTCGCGCGGGATGGAGGCGTCGCCGGCCGCAACCTCGACGGGGACGCGTTGGCCGAGGCGCAGGCCGGCGGCGAGGCGGGGCTCGACGTTGGCCACGAGAAGGCAGCGGCGCGTGTTGACGACGCGGACGACGGGCTGCTGTTCCTCGCACTTCTCGCCGACGTCCTTGTGGAAGAGGGCGACCTGGCCGTCGAAGGGGGCAAGGATTTGGCGGCGGCGCAGGACGGCGGCGGCGAGCTCCAGGTCCACGCGGGCGATGTCGAACTCGGCCTTCTTCTTGCCGAGTTCCTCGCGGCTGACGGAGATGGCGTTGCGCTGGGCGAGGGAGTTGAGGCGCTCGAGCTCGCTGGAGGCGAGGTCGCGGGAGAGGCGCTTGCGCTCGACGTCCAGTTGCTCGAGCTGCTTGTCGAGCTCGATGACCACCTGGCCGTTGGTCACGCTGGCCCCCTCGGCCACCGGCCGCACACCCACCACGCCCACGACCGGGAAGGCCATCGTCACGTCCTGGATCGGCTCCGTGATGCCCGGGAACCAGCCCGGCTCGGCCGCGTGGAGGGCGAGCGTGGCCAGCGACAGCACGAGCGCGGCGACGGGCCGGGATCGGGCGGCGGACCTGATGACCGCAGGCGAGGCGCCGTTGGAGGGAGGGGTGGGCGGTGTCATGGCGGATGGGCCTTGGCTGCGTGGGGGATCCCTGGGTTGACGGCGGTGGTCGATCAGGGGCTCTTCCTTGCGTCCGGCAACGTCACCGTGGGCTGGGCGGGCCGTGCGTCGAAGCCCTGCGCCAGCTTTTGGCGGGCCTTGGCCCGCATGGCGAGCAGGTCGATCTCGGCCGAACGGGCCTCCAGGAAGGAGCCGCGCACCACCTCCAGCTCCACCCATGCCTTTCGTTCCATCACCATGCTCTCGATGATGGCGATCCGGGCCTCGAGGAGCTTCTCCTCCGTCTCGAGCACCGCCCGGCTGTCGATGGAGCCCACGGCGAGCCGGTCAAGCTGCGCCTTGAGGAGCTTCTCGTGGAAATCCACGACGGAACGCGCGTTGGTGAGGCTGCTGCGGTGGAGGTCGATCTTGCGCCGTGCGCCGTCGATGGAGTTGAGCATCTGGACCTCGGCCTCCTTGAGGGAGGACAGGGCGCGGATCTTGCCGAGGCGCCCGGCCTCGAGGTCGTTCTTCTCCTTGATGCCGCCGCCGAGCGGCACGCGCAGCTCCATCCCCAGCGACCAGGCCGGGTAATCCTGCCGCGCCATGTCGGACAGGGAGCCGTCCGGCGTCCGCGAGAGGCCGTTGAGGCCGAAGCTGCCCTTCAGGTCGAGCTGGGGCAGCTTCTGGTTCTTGAGGTAGGCCACGCGCAGCTTCTCCTGGCTGACCTGCTGCTGGCGGATCATGTAGTCCGGGTTCTTCACGAAGGCCATCTGGTAGCTGGCCATCGCGTCGGGGGCGGGTTCGGACGACTCGGGCGAGTCCACGGCCTTGGGGAGGGCGGCGTCGGCCCCGGTGAACTGCGAGTAGAGGCTGCTGAGGCGGCTGGCGTAGTCGAAGGCCGTCTGGCGTGCCTGCGCGACGCGGGCCTTGCGGGAGGCAACGGCGGCCTGGGCCTGGACGACGTCGAGCGCGGACCCCTTGCCCACGTCGAGGCGGGCCTCGTTGTCCGCCAGCACCTTGGCAGCCGTGGCGAGGGAGTCGGCGGTGATGTTGGCCTGTTCCTGGGCCAGGCGGAGATCCCAGTACGCCGCCTCGGCGCTCGCCAGCGCGAGGAACACCTGTCGTCGGTATTCCTGGAACGCGACCGCCGAGGCCAGCGCGGCCAGGCGGATCTTCGCGGTCGTGGCGTCGATGCCGCCACCCTTGAGCAACGGTTGCGTCGCGCTGATGCCCACGAAGGTCTCGTACTGCCGGCCCACGAACGCGAGGGAGTTGGTCTCCGAAGCCCCGATGTTGTTGTTGAGGTCGCGCAGCGCGTAACCCGTCCGGACCCTCGCGCCCGTGCCCAGCAGGAACTCGAGGCCCGCGTTGTACAGCGTGTTGCGCTCGGCAAAGGTCGGTCGCGCGAAAAAGCCAAGCTGCGCCGTTTGCTGGCGGTTGTTGGGACGCAGGGTGTCTTGGTAATCGGCCCCGGCCACGAACGCGGGCTCGAAGATGCCCCGCTCGCCCTGCGCCACGCGGTCGCTGGCCTCCGACTCGTACAGCCGCGTCTGGATTTGCTCGTTCTGGTCCAGCACGAGCTTGCGAAGGTCCGCCAGGCGCAGGTCGGTCGTGGGACCTTGCGCGGCCACCTGGGTGGAGAGGCAAGAAGCCGCGAGGGCGGCCATCACGAACAGGGGGCGTCTCCGCAGGGGATGGCGACGCGTGCTTTGTGCGCACGGCTGGAACCAGAGCATGGGGAAGAGCAAACACCCGTTGGGCCATTTCCTGCAATGGCAAGTCTTCCGAGAGCGCCCTTGGCGACGTCGGACCTGGCGAACAGCGCCAGGAAGGCGCTGCCACGTGCTTGGGTGGGTCCCGCTCCGTCGTTTCCGTGCTTCCGAGACGGTGAGTCCGGAAACGGATCACCGCCGCGTCCTTGAGCCTGTTGGCATCCACCGAGCCATCTGGACGGGCCCTATTTCGCGGACATCGCGGTAAGCAAGCGCGCCGACTTCCCGATGGAGGGAGTGTGGGCGGACGTGAAGTCCGGCTCTGGGAAGGCAAGTGCATGAGGAAGGAAGTTGGGAAGGAAGGTTCGGGGAAGGGTTCAGGGTCCATGCTCGGGGCGGATGCCCGCCGGTGTCGCCGCATCCGGGTGGGGCGGGAAGCGGCAGGGGACGAGGCCGTTGACTCGGGCGCGGCTGTGCGGGCCATCCATGACGTGTCCCCGGGGGATGTGGGGGCATGGCTGGGGAGGCTTCGGTTGGGACGCGCCCAGGAGCGTGGCGGGGTCGTGTTGGTGCCGCTGCTGGAGCCCACGTCCGAGCCATTGCCGTCCACGGAGCAGGGGCGTTCGATGGCGGAGGGACGCCGGGCTCTGGACGGGGATGGGGCGGGGGCTGCGGCTGGGGCGGAAGACGTGGCAAGCCGGGACTATCGTCCGATGCCAGAGGCCATGGCGCGGGGGGAGTTGTTGGTGATGGAGGTGTCACCCGAGGGGCGGGTGGGCGAGGTCTTGGTGGTCAACCGGGGCACGCTTCCGGTGTTGGCGTTGGAGGGAGAGGAATGGTGCGGGGCACGGCAGAACCAGGTGTTGACGGAGAGCATCTTGTTGCGGCCGGGGACTGTGGTGCGGGTGCCGGTCGTGTGCAGCGAGCCGGGGCGGTGGAGCTATCGGGGCAGGGGCATGGGTCCGGCGATGGGGGATTCGGGTGTGTGCCTTCCCTTGGACTTGAGGGCGGCGCTGCGGGCGGCGGGCCATCGGGCGAATGTTGAGCCCGGAGATGGGGCGGGAGATCGGGCGCAGGAGGTGGTTCGACGTGGGCTCACGGGATGGCAATCCCGGTTGGGGATGGGCGAGACGATGGCCGAGTGGCAGGAGCGGGAGATGAGACGCTGGGAGGGTTTGGAGGAGGCCTTTGCGTGGGTGCCGGGTCAGGTGGGGTGGTTGGCTGGGGTGGAGGGGTCTTGGCGATCCGTGGAGGTGGTCTCACGTCCGGCGGCGTGGCGACGGTGGCACGGGAAGTGGTTGCGGAACATGTTGGCGGGTGCGGATCCGCGAGGGACGCATGATGGGCGACAGGCGCCAGCGACGGGAACGCGTTGGCGCGAGGAGGCGATGGCGGTGATCGGGGAGTTGGCAGGTGGGGCGGGGCTACGTTGGCCCGGCGTGGACATGGGCGAGATCCGGGAATGGGGACACGGCACCTCCTGTTGGGTGGGTGCGGCCCTTGTGGAGGGCAACGAGGTGCTCCACGCGGGATGGCAGTGGAATAGCGGTAGATGGGACCGATGGGACCGATGGGACCGGGAACAGCGACGTGGTGCCGTCCCGGCCAACGAGGTCACGGTGTGGGGATGACGTCGGTGCCGAGGTAGGGTCGCAGGGGTTCGGGGACGAGGATGGAGCCGTCGGCCTGCTGGTGGGTTTCGATCAAGGCGACGAAGAGGCGTGCGAGGGCGGTGCCGGAGCCATTGAGGATGTGGGGGAAGCG
>JBJSZF010000434.1:0-2106 GCA_046090125.1 Verrucomicrobiota bacterium | reverse complement strand
GGTCGGCATGGGACGGGCTCTTGGAGGAGGAACTTTGGGCAGCCTGCACGGCAGGGGAGGGGAGCTGGGACCTCCAGGCGTAGAGGCGATCGGCCTTGATGCCGAGTTCGGCGGCGACGGCATGGGCGGGCTTGCTGCTGTCGAGCCAGCAGCGGACGGCGTCCTGCCTGAAGGTGGCGTCGTACTTGGGCTTGGGGGACCCGATGGACGGGCGGCGGAGCCTGGGCTGGGATGGGGACAGGAGCCGGGACGGGCTTGGGACTGGGGGGACGTTTCGTGCTCATGAAGCGGATGCTGTTTTTGTCTTGGATTCTCTGGCCAGTGAATCGAGGCAACCTCAAGAAGAAGACGCCATGGCGACCGGGAAGGGCAGGCCAGAAGCCGGGGATGCCGGGGCATGGAAGAAGACGGGAAGAAGGGAGAACGACTGGCGCTTGGGTCGGAAGAAGACGCCGCCAAGACCCCGCCGCCACACCGGCATTTCAGATCGGCAGAATCCCCCCAATTAGGGAATGGCACTGACACCCCGTTCATCACCTGAATCTCCGGATTTGCGAAGGCATGGCATCCAACGACCTCCGTCCGAGGGCTCGGCACCCCAACGGGGCAGCCTCACGCCAATCTGGGGCGTTGCACCGGACTGACATGGACCGCGCCGTGGGCGCCCTCCGGTGCAAGTCCCGGCATTTCCAGCTCGATTCGATCGGCTGCGGCGGGCTTTGGATTCGTGATGGATGCCACCTCCTTTGAAACCCGCCGAAAACGTGAAAGAACCAACACGTAAGCCTCACAGGTACACGAGGCGGCTTTGCAGCTTCATGTGGAAGGTCCCGGGTGACCCACGCGATCCTGATTGGGGTCGTTCCAGGGTTCCCGACATTGCGGGTTGGGTTTTTACGATGGCCGGGACGTTGCCTTCACGTTGGAACGTGTGCGTGCGGGTTCTTGCCCCTTGGTCTTGCGCGGCCTTCCCTTACCGCCGTTCCCAATGCCGCTCGCCGACGATCGAGGCGTCACCGAGACGTTGCCGAGGTCCGGTGAAGCGGTTCGTGGCATCCATGGAACCCGAATCTCCGCGTCGCTGCGGGCCGCAACGTGATGCGGGTCCCGTGGCGCCGATGCGCCGATGGGCGGAGGGATTACCGCCCGGTCTGCATGCGCTCGTATTGGGCGACGGCAGCGATGGCCCGCTTGTCGCCCTTTTCGGCGAGGGCGTACACCTCGGCCATGACGGCGGCGATGCTGTCCTGGAGGGCCATGCGTTGCTCCGGGGACAGTGCGGTCGCGGAACGAAGCAACTGCAAGCGGGTGACGGCGTCCTCCATCTTGCCGGCCTTGTAGTCCTCCATCGCGCCCTTGAGCTGTTGGGAGGGAGAGACGCCGCCCGGATTGTCGGTGGGCGACGGCGCCGCCGCTGCGGCGGGCGCGCCCTTGTCGAGGGCGGCGGCTGCCTTTTCCAGCTCGGCCGAGGGATCCTGCTTAGAGGAACAACCCGCGCACGCCGCGACAAGTGCGGCGACGGCGAGCGCGTGGAGCGGATGGGCGTTCATGGGGGACACGGTGGGGGGTCTTCTAGCGTCCGTTGGGCGTGCTGGGATTGCACCAGAGGCGGTTTTTGCCAGGGACGTTGCCGAGCCGATAGAACTCGACGGTCTTCAGGTATTCGATGTGGCCATCCACGACGCCGACGGTGGTGCCGAAGGAATGAAGCTTGGTGATGCCCTCGGCGGGGCTGCTGGATCCGTCGTTGAAGTCGCCGGGGTTGGTCTCGAGGGCCTGCCAATAGATGATGGCGTGGGGGTCAAAGGCGGCTGCCTTGTGGGAGCCGGGCGAGACGCCGCCGAAGCTGCACACGGCTCCGTTCATCAGGTAGCTGGACATCTTCTGGGCACGCGACCGGAAGGCGGGCTTGTTGGTGAGGTCGGACGGGCAACGGTACACGTTCGGGCTCTGGATGTAGGTGTATAGCAAGCCGGTGGCGTAGGCCGATGCGCGGTTGGTGTTGAAGGGGGCGCGGTTGGGGTCTGGTGGCGCACCCAGCTTTGCGTCGTAGAGCCATCCCTTGCGCTCCCAGGGCGAGTTCCAGTTGGGCTCGGGGAGGAAGTC
>JBJSZF010000433.1:0-13954 GCA_046090125.1 Verrucomicrobiota bacterium | reverse complement strand
GACCGCATCCAACGCCACTTCTTCAACGGCGGCGCCCTGACCACCGCCGCCGCCCAGGCCCGCTTCGCCGCGCGTACCAACCAACTCTTCCTCCCCGTCGTCGCCGAGTCCGCCCGATGGGGCGACAGCAAGGTCTCCACGCCCCTGACCCGCGACGGCCACTGGCTGCCCGCCGCCCAACGCATCCTCAACACCTACCTCCCCGCCCGCGGCAACATCGTCCTGGGGCAACTCCGCGCCGCAAACCTGTTCCCCTCCCTCGCCGCCCCAACCGTGACGCCCTTCGGAGGCATCGTCGCGCCCGGCTCCACCATCGCCCTCGCCAACCCGGGCGCCGGCTTTGTCGTCTTCACCACCGACGGCTCCGACCCCCGCGCCATCAATGGGTCCGAATCGCCCGCCTCCCGCCGCTACACCGGCCCGTTGACGCTGCGGAGCGCCCGCGTCCTCAAGGCCCGCGTCCATCGCGTCGAGCCCGGCATCGACGAGTGGAGCCCCCTTGTCGAAGCCACGTTCCATGTGCGCCAGGACGTCGCCGGGCTCCGCTTCTCGGAGGTGCATTACCGGCCCGCCGCCGACCCCTCCGGCGCGTTCACCCGCGACGAGTTCGAGTTCGTCGAGCTGCGCAACGTCGGCTCCTCCGCCATCGAGCTGTCCGGGTTCCGCTTCGCCGACGGCATCGGGCTGGAGTTCCCGATGGGCACCTTGCTGGAAGCGGGGGCGTTCCTGGTCCTTGCGGAGAACCGCGCCGCGTTCACCCACCGCTACCCCGCCGTGACGCCCGACTTCGTGTACACGGGCCAGTTGTCCAACACGGGCGAACGCCTCGCCCTGGCGGACCCTGCGGGCGTCGTCGTGCTGGAAATGAGCTACGGCGTGGACGTGCCATGGCCCACCGGTGCCGATGGGCTGGGGTTCTCGTTGGTGCCCGCGAACCCGTTGGCTGCGCCCCGGCCCGGTGACGCCACCGCATGGCGCGCCAGCTCCCGCGTCGGCGGCTCGCCCGGTTCGGAGGACGCCTCGGCCGGGGTTCTCCCGGTGCTGGTCCACGAGGTACTCGCCCACACCGACCCACCCGCCCTCGACGCCATCGAACTCTTCAATCCCAACGACGTTCCGGCCCCCGTGGGTGGATGGTGGCTCACCGACGAACCGGCCCGCCCCGCCAAGTATCGCATCCCTGCCGGGACGACGATCCCGGCCGGGGGCTGGCTCGTCCTCGACGAGTCCGCCTTCAACGCCCCGGCCCAGGGAACCAACGCCTTCCGGCTCTCGTCGTTGGGCGACGAGGTGTACCTCCTCAGCGCCGACGCCGAGGGCCGCCTCACCGGGCACGTGGATGGCGTCTCCTTTGGCCCATCCTTCAACGGCGAAACCTTCGTCCGCTGGACCAACTCCGCCGGGCAGGTGTCGATGACCCGCGCGTCGGAGCCCACCCTCGGCGGGGCGAATGCCGCGCCACGGCTCGCGCCCGTTGTCGTGCAGGAAATCCATTACGCGCCCGCGCCGGGCGAGCTGCCGTTCGTGGAGCTGTGGAACCGCTCCGCCACCGAGGTCGCGTTGTTCGACCCGGCCCACCCCGCCCACACCTGGGAGGTGTCCGGCATCGACTTCGCGTTCCCGCCCGGGTTTACCATGGTTCCGGGCGCGCACGTCGTGATCGCCGGAACCGATCCCGCCCGCTTCCGCCAAGCCTATGGCCTGCCCGGCTCCGTGGTAGTGCTCGGGCCATGGCAAGGCTCCCTCCAGCAAAACGGCGAGCGCCTGCGCCTCCAGCAACCCGATGGACCCACCCTCGTCACCAACGCCGAGGGAGCCGCCGTGGTCGTCGTGCCCAAGGTCACCGTGGACGAGGTCCGCTACAACGACGCACCGCCCTGGCCAGCCGTCGCCGCGCTTGGCGGCGTGTCCCTCGAGCGACGCACGCCCACCCTCGCGGGCGACGATCCCGCCGCATGGCGGGCCGCCATCGGCGGACCCACGCCCGGGGCCGCCGCCGGATCGAATCGATCCCCGCGCGTCTCGGCCGGACCCGACCGCGAGCAGGTCGCGCAGGCGTTCCCGTTGGCGGTGTCGCTGGAGGGTTCGGCGGCCGACGACGGCCTTCCGGAGCCCACGCGCCTTGTCGGCCAGTGGACGCAGGTGTCCGGCCCGCGTGGCGTCGTGTTCCGCAACGCCGGGGCCAGCAACGGCGTCGTCGAGTTGCCCGGCCAAGGCACCTATGTCCTGCGATGGCAGGCCTCCGACGGCGAACGCGAGGCCTTCGACGACGTCCAGCTCACCGTCGCCCGCCCTGGCACGTTGGCCACGCTGGTGCCCTTCGGGTCCACTTGGCGGTACTTTGACCAGCGGCAAGACCTCGGCACCGCCTGGCGCGCGCCCGGCTTTGCGGACGCCGCATGGCCGGCGGGGAAGGCCCGCCTTGGCTACGGCGGCGACG
The DNA here is from genome assembly GCA_046090125.1 of Verrucomicrobiota bacterium. Lineage (GTDB taxonomy): Bacteria > Verrucomicrobiota > Verrucomicrobiia > Limisphaerales > UBA9464 > UBA6176. The sequence continues at coordinate 11,514 of JBJSZF010000433.1, read as the reverse complement.
GCGAGGTCACGACCATCGGCGGAGGCACCCTGATCGACCGCATCCCCACGGCCTACTTCCGGCTGCGGTTCAACGTGCCCTCGGCGGCGGCGGTTAAGGACCTCAAGGTCCAGTTGGTCCGCGACGACGGCGGCGTGGTGTACCTCAACGGCACCGAGGTCCTGCGCTCCGCCATGCCCGAGGGCGTCATCACGTTCTCCACGTTCGCCAGCCAGACCATCGGCGGCGCGGACGAGACCACGCCCGTCGAGGGCGCGGTGTCGCCCTCCTTGCTGGTGGATGGGGACAACGTCCTGGCCGTGGAAATCCACCAGGTCAACCGCACCAGCTCCGACCTGGGCCTTGACCTCGCCCTCCAGGGGTCCGTCCTGGGAGCGAACGTGGCCCCCACCGCCAAGGCCCCTGCTGCCACCGAGGTCCGCCTCCCAGCACCCGTCACCCTCGTCGCCACGTTCACCGATGACGGCCTTCCCGCCGTCCCGGGTTCCCCGGCGTTCTCGTGGGCGAAGGTGAGTGGGCCGGGGTCCGTGACGTTCACGCCATCGGATTCACCCGCCACCACGGCGGCCTTCGGCGCACCGGGCACGTACGTGCTGCGCTTCAGTGCCAACGACGGAGCCTTGTCGGCATCGGACACCGTGACCGTCGTGGCGCGGGCCGCCGTGACGGCCCCGGCCTTGGCCATGGTGCAGGGACCCACGCCCGCCCTCCGCTTCGAGGCCCAGGCCGGCGTCGCCTACGTCGTGCGCGCCCGAGTCGCCCTCGCCGACGGCTCATGGCTGCCCGTCACGACGATCCCCGCCGCCGACGCGCGCCCCATTGAGATCCCCATCCCCGCCACCGACGACGCCCGCTTCCTGCAGGTGATCGCCGGGCCGTGAGGTGGAGGTTCCCCGACATTCTCGGTGCGTGACACGCGGTGGTCGCTGCCCCAACGGACTGCCTCCATCCAGCCCAGGCCAACCCGCCGGGGCATGCCGTGGGTTTCAAGGGGCTGCCACCTTGTTGGAACCCATCCATCAACGTCGAAGCACCCCATCTTCGAGCATCCGACGTCGGATCCTGTCCTTGGCCTTGGATCGTTCGCCTCCCGCTTCCCGCTTCCCGTCACCCCTGCAACCGCACGCCGGCGTCCCGCGCCTTCCGTGCGGCCTCCACCACGCCGTGGGCATGGAGCTTCTCGTAGATGCGACGGACGTGGCTCCGGATGGTGTTGTGGCTGACGCCGAGCTTGGCGGCGACCTCCTTGTACCGGCATCCGGTGGCCAAGGCTCCCAGGACCTCGATCTCGCGGAGGCTCAGGAGGTCGTCGGGTTCGCTCGGTTCAACGGATGCAGTGCCTGCCTTCGTCGGGCCCGGCACGGGGGACGCCGGGGCGTCTGGTCCCACCCGATGCAGGCGCTCGATGACCATCCGGGCGATGGACCCCGTCATGGGCGCTCCCCCGGCCGCCACCTCCTCGATGGCCCCAAGGATGGCCTCGGCCGTGGCGCTCTTGAGCAGGTAACCCACCGCACCCGCTCCCAAGGCATCGAAGACCACCTCGGGTTGGTCGTAGAGGGTGAGGACCAACACCATGGTGGACGGGAACCGGGCTCGAACCTCAGCGGTGGCGCGGATGCCATCCATCGTGCCCCCAAGTTGCAGGTCCATCAGGACGACGTCCGCCCGTTCCGCGTCCAGGGCTTGCAGGAGTTCGGGCAGGGTGGCAACGCAACCGACGAGGCGGAATCGCTCGGAATGGGAGAGGATTTTGGAGAGGGATTCCCGCATCGGGGCATAGTCCTCCAGGCACGCAACACGGATGGCCTGGGTAGGCGGGCACGGCGGGGAGACGCTCACGGGCGGCCTTTGTATTCGGTTCCCGCCGGGATTCGCAATAGCATCACGATGCGGTTTTCGTGGGGCGATCGCCCGGATTCGGGGCCGATCCACGCGCGTTACCGGCCTCACCTCGACGCCGGGGGGGCGGACGCGCCGTCACCCCGGCAAGGGAATGCTCGCGCGGAGTTCCGTCCCAAGGCCCGGGGCAGAGCGCACGTCCAGTTGGCCGCCGAGGGCACGGATGCGCTCGCGAAGGTTCAGAAGCCCGTGGCCGCCACCCTCGGACGCGCCGGGTTGGGCAGGGTCAAAGCCGCGCCCATCGTCCGTGAGCACGACTTGAAGCGTCCGGTCCTCGTGGCGGACGGCGAGGCGAACGTTCCGGGCTTGGGCATGGCGGGCGATGTTGGCGAGGCCCTCGTCGAGCCAGGCCACCAGTTCCCGGCGCACGCTGGCGTCGATGGATTGGGCCGGCACGGCGTGCGGCAGGTCGATGTGGACGGCGGGGGGATCGTTGGGGAAGTAACGTTCCATCCGGGCCGCCAGCGAGCGGACGAGCGAGTCGAGCCGGTCCTCGGCGGGGTCCGTGAGCCAGACGAGGGTCTGGAGGCGTTGGAGGAGGTCGCGGCTCACGATCCCGGCATCCACGGGCCCGACGGCTGCGGCGAGGTTCACGCGGGCGAGCTCGCTGCCGAGGCCATCGTGCATGTCGCGGGCGAGGCGGCTGCGTTCGTCCTCGACGGCCCGGGCTTGTCGCAGCGTGGCCAGCTCGGCCTGGATCCGGAGCCGACGCCAGAAGAGGAGGCACAGGCCGGCAACGCCCAAGGCGAGGGCCCCCACGCGCACGTCGAGTCGTTCCCACCACCATGGCACAATGCGAAACGACCAACGCGCGGGAGCTTCGCTCCAGGGGCCGCCCTCGGCGGAGGCGACGACCTCGAAGTGATGCAGCCCGGGCCGGAGCGCCGCGAAGGTCGCCTCGCGGCTGGCCTCGGCCTCGACCCATCCGGGGCTCACGCCCACGAGCCGATACTTGAGATGGACGCGATGGCCGTCGGACGGCAGGGGCGCCGTGAACCGGAACCGGAGGTTGCGGCCTTCGCCGCGGGTGAACTCCCCCACCGACGCGTCGTCATGCGGGATGCGCCGGGGCAGGGCGTCGTTGCCGACCTCATGGACGTCGGTGATGACGGGGCGCGGGCGGGAGGGCGCTGGGGTTTCCGAGGGCGTGATGCGGACGAGGCCACCGGTCGTTGCGAACCAGAGGTTGCCGGCCTCGTCGCGCGTCGTGTTGGGCCTTCCCGAGTTGCCCTCGTTGCTGGGCAAGCCGTCCTTCACGTCGAAGGTTTCGGGGTACACCCGCCGGGCCTTGCCACGGGCCACGTCGAGGAGGTTGGAAATGCCGACGCGATGGATGCCCTTGTGCCCCAGGAGCCAGAGCCCGCCCAGCCCGTCGGGCTGAACCCCGTTCACCATGTCCTCCTTCAAGCCCTCGGCCTCCGTCCAGTGATCCCACTGGAGCCCGTCGCTGTCCCGCAGCCGATACAGGCCCGTCACGGACCCCAGCCATGGCCGCCAGCCGTCCTCCCACCAGAGGACGGCGGCAGATTTCGGGTTGCCCTCCAGCGGGAGCGGGACGGGATTCCATAGCCCCTCCTTGGACCGATGATGCAGCCCTGTGCCAATGCTCCCCGCGAAGACCTCGCCCCGCGGACCTTCCTGCCAGTTGAACCAGGAAATGTCCTTGGGGAGATCCGCTTGCTGGACCCATTCGCCCGGATTGGCTTCGACCCAAGCGCCGTCCGACCCGCCCACGACGACTCTTCCGGCACGGTTGGTCGTTACGAACGTCAGCTTGCTGGAGCCCACGTGGATCTTCACCGGCCCTTTCCCGGTCGTGACCCGATACAATGCACGGTCTGCCACGAGCGCCGTGTCGCGGTCGATCGCCAGCAACGATTGGCACGTCCGCCCCAGACCCGCCGCCACCGTCTCGAAGCGATCCTCCACCAGACGGGCCACGGCGTTATCGGTGGTTGCCCAAACCCCCAGCCCGGACCCGCCGTGCACCGCCCATGCCTCCTTTCCTGGCAAGCCGCGGCTCTTGTCGAAGACGGTCACCCGACGCGGCCGCATGCGGACCAACCCCCGTGTGGGCGTCCCAAACCAAAGCGTGCCGTCGGCATCTTGAAGTCGCGCGCTGGTGAACCCTTCCAGAAGTCCAAGCTCGGGCCGAGTCGGGACGAAGGTGCCGGCCATGGGATCCAGCAGCCCCGGCACCCACGCGCCCGCCGCCTGAGGATCCAATCCCGCCAGCCACACGTAGCCCATGGCATCCACCAATCGGGGATCCGCATCGACGCCGGGCCATCGGCGCAGGACCTCGCCCGAGCGCGCGTCCAGTTGGAGCAGGTCCTTGTCCAGGTGCAGCCACAGCCTTCCTTGGTGAACCACCATGGACTGGCCGCACGTCCCCTTGAGGACGGCCTGGGGTGGGGAGGCCGGACCCGAGAGCGGCAGCGGGAAGCGGAGGAGATTCGTCAAGGTCCCCATCCAAAGCGCCTCGCCGGGCAGCACGGCCAAGGCTGTGACGTTGAGGTTCGTGTTCGCCACGGCCACGGCTCCCGCACGGCCATGGGTGTAGCCCCAGGGACCCGCCACCATCACCTCATCGCCCAGCGCCACCAGATGCTGGCAGTACGCGTCCAACACGAGCTCGGGCTGCATCCGCCGCCGGGATGGAACCAACCGATGCAGTCCACGCGACGTTCCCAGCCACACCGACCCGTCCCCGGTGGTCAACATCGAGGCGATGCCGGCGCTCGGGAACCCCTCCGTGTTGCCCGGGTGAAAATTCTCGAACCGCACCCCGTCGTAGCGCGCCACGCCGCTAAATGTCCCCACCCAAAGGAATCCATCCGGCCCCTGCGCCAACCCAAACACGCCGTCCTGCGGGAGCCCGTCGCGCGTGGTCAATGTCAGGGCGGAGTAGGGAGGATTCGTCGGGGAAACGTCCCCCTTCACTCCTCCCCATGCGCCTTGCATCAAGAGGATGACCCACCAGATGGAGGAAGACTTGAACGCCCATGGAGGCCACGGTGTCGGCATGGGTTCATCCAAGCCGGGACCCGGGCCACGGATCAACATCCGGCACGGGCGCGGGCCCTACAGTCCCACCGCCTTGAACCGCGCGTTCACGTGCTTCAGGTGGAAGCCCACGGAGCACAGCTTCTCCAGCTCGCCCGGCGCAAAGTGACGGGCGACGTCAGGGTCCGAACGCAACTGGAGCAGGAAGTCGGCGTCGTCGCGCCCGGCGTGCTTCGTCGCCCAGGTCTCCATGGCGTTGCGCTGCACCAGGCCATAGGCCTCCTCCCGCGTCAGGCCCTTGCGGATGAGCGCCAGCAGCACCGTCTGGGAGTTCCACATGCCCAGGCTCAGGCCCAGGTTCCGGCGCATGTTGTCCGGGTACACGTTGAGCCCGGCCATCATCCGCCCGAGCAGGCCCAGCATGTAGTCCAGCAACGTGCAGGAGTCCGGGAACACGATGCGTTCGACGGAGGAATGGCTGATGTCGCGCTCATGCCAGAGGGCGACGTTCTCCATCGCGGCAAGGGCGTTGCCGCGCAGCACGCGGGCGAGGCCGGTGATGCGTTCCCACGTGATGGGGTTGCGCTTGTGCGGCATGGCGCTGCTGCCTTTCTGGCCTTGCGTGAACGGTTCCTCCGCCTCCAGCACCTCCGTGCGCTGGAGGTGGCGGAACTCGACGGCCCAGCGCTCCAGGCTCGCGCCCGCCAGCGCGAGGGCGTTCATGAACTCGGCGTGGATGTCCCGCTGCACCACCTGCGTCGCCAACGGCGCAGGCCGCAGGCCCAGCTTGCGGCACACGTGCCATTCCACCCGGGGCGATAGGTGCGCGCTCGTCCCCACCGCGCCCGACACCTTCCCGATGGCGGCGGCCTTCCCGGCGCGCTCGACCCGCTCGTGCGCCCGGCCCAGCTCGTCGTACATGAGCGCCAGCTTGAGCCCAAACGTGGTGGGCTCGGCGTGGATGCCATGGCTGCGCCCGATGCACGGGGTCATCCGGTGCTGCCGTGCGCGGGCCGCCACCGCCTTGCGCGCGGCGCGGAAGGCCTCGCCGAGGAGCTTCGCCGACTGCACCAACTGCACGGCGAAGGCCGTGTCCACGACGTCGCTGCTGGTGAGCCCGAAGTGCAGCCATCGGCTGGCCGGGTCGTTGATGCGCTCCGTCACCGCCGTGGTGAAGCCGATGACGTCGTGGTTCAACGTGCGCTCCAGCTCCTTCGCACGCGCCACCAGGCCGGGGAGGTCCGCCAGGCACCGATCCACGCCCGCCCGGATCTTTGCGAGGTCCGCCGCCGGCACGACCTTCTCCTTCACCAGTGCCTCCGACGCCAGCATCTCGATCTCCAGCCAGACCTTGAACTTGTTTTCCTCGGACCAGACCTCGCGCATCGGAGGCCGTGAGTAACGTGCGATCATGTCCCCAGAGCCTATCGCGGGCCTGTGGCCGGGGGGAAGTTCAGGCCCACGCGCCCATCGTCCGTCTCCACGCCAAACGGCAAAGGGGTCAGATCTTGAACTTTGACATTTCGGATCCGGGACCGGGTTTCGGGGACGCCCCGGACAGGGCCCGCCGCCAGACTTGGCGTCGGCCGGCACGCGCAAATGTCAATATTCCAGATCTGACCCCGTTGCCTGGGTGCGGCGGCCCCGGCCATCGGCGGCGACGTGGTAGAGCGCCGCGAAGTCGGCGGCCGTCACCGGCCTGGGGTTGAAGCTGCCAGTCCATTGCTGGGCGGCATCCTCGGCCAAGGCGGGGATCTGGGCGACATCGACGCCCGCCAGGTCCAGTCGCGGCGGAATGTCGGCCTCGTCCAACAACGCGCACAGGGCTTCGAGGAGCAGGTCCACGGCCGTGGCGACGGGCAGGTGGCGCCCGGCGATCCCGGCGGCAACGGCCAGGTCCGCGTAGGCCTGCGCGGCCAAGGGGTCTGCGGCGTTGAAGCGGACGACGGCAGGAAGCATGAGGCCGACGGCGGCCCCATGGACGACATTGAAGCGGGCGGTGAGAGGGTTGGCGGCGGCATGGGCGGCGCCCAGCATGGACATCTCGATGGCGATGCCGGCGTGGGCGGCCCCCAACTGCATGGCGGCGCGCGCGGCGAGGTTGCCAGGCTCGCGCAGCACGGTGGACAGGTTGCGGGCCAGCAGCACGAAGGCCTCCCGGGCATGCAGGTACGACAGCGCGTGCCGCCGCCGCGTCACCGCCGCCTCCACGGCATGGGTGACGGCATCGACGCCCGTGACGGCGGTCACCCGACGCGGCTGCGACAACGTCAACTCGGGGTCCAGCAACGCCACGCGTGCGGCCGCCTTCGGGTCCAGGCACGCCATCTTGCGATGCGTCGCCTCGTCGGCAATCAACGCGGCCGACTGGCACTCGGAACCCGTCCCGGCAGTCGTGGGGATCGCCAGCAAGGGCAACATGGGAAGGCGCGCCTTGCCCATGCCCCAGTAGTCCTTCATGGCCCCGCCATTGGTCAGCAGGAAGTTGGTCCCCTTGGCCGTGTCCATGGAACTGCCGCCGCCCAGGCCAATGAACCCGTCAATGGCCGCCGCGCGTGCGACTTCCAGGCAACGGTCGATGTCGAGGGTCGTGGGGTTTTCGCGGACGGCGTCAAAGAGGGCGACCTCGACGCCGGCGGCGCGAAGGACCTCCGTGGCGCGACCGGCGTGCCCTGCTGCGACGATGCCGGCGTCGGTCACCAGCAGCGCGCGTCGAATGCCCTGCTCAAGGGCCAACTCCCCGAGGCGCGACAAGGTTCCGGGCCCAACCACGAGCCGGGTGCGCCATGGGACGTCGAAGGTGCCGACGGGGGATTCAGGGTGAGCCATGCGTGCTGGCCTGACTTGTATCGCGTCTTGCGTGTTCAGGCGAAGGCAAACCCGCGCGGCCTACTCGCCGGACCGGGCCATGAAGGAGGACTTCGCCGCCGCGAGGTCGGCCTTGGGCGTCTCGCGCACGAGTCGCTCGATGGCCTGGGTGGCAAGTTGGTCGCATAGCTCGTTCCAGCGGTCACCATTGTGTCCGCGGACCCAGCGCCAATCGACGCGGTGGACGCGCGCGATGTCGTCGAGCTCCTGCCACAGGTCCCGGTTCTTGACGGGCTCGCGGGTGGCGGTCACCCAGCCGCGCTTGCGCCACCCGTGGATCCACGACGTGATGCCTTGCCTCAGATAGTCGGAGTCGGTGTGGATCCGGACGGCGCACGGTTGGTTCAGCGCGCGCAGGGCCTGGATGGCGGCCTGGATTTCCATCCGGTTGTTCGTGGTGCAGGGGACGGCGGCCGCGCGTTGCCACCATTGGGCGCCGTACTGGACGACGCACGCCCACGCGCCCGGTCCCGGGTTGCCCCAGCATCCGCCGTCGGTGTGGACGATCACCTCGGGGAGCGTCGTGTCGGGGTTCGGGGTCATGGGGCGGATCCATGGAGGGCGCGTGCCAGGCCCGCAAGGTGCGCTTCCAAGGAGTGCCGCGCGAGGTAACGGGCGCGCATCACGCGGTGGTCCTGCGTCCGGGCGACGACATCCAGCGCAAGCGCGGCCGCGCCGGGATCGCGAACGGGCACCAGGCCGGGGTACGCCTCCGGCAGCATCTCCGGTATCCCACGCCAACGCGTGGTCACGGGGATCAACCCGTGCGACATCGCCTCGATCAAGGCCAGCGGCTGGCCTTCGTTCGCGAAGTAACTCGGGTACAGGAACACGTCGGCCCTGGCCAGCGCGCGGGCCTTGGAATCGCGGGAGACAAAGCCCAGGTGACGCACGCGACCGGCAAGGTCCTGCCGGGCGATGCGGTCACGAAACGCGGCCTCGTCGGCGGGTTGGACGAACCCTCCGGCGACGTCCAGTTCCCATTCGATGGCGGGGACTTCGGCCGACACGGCGGCCTCGCGGGCGCGTGCATTGGCCAGGGCGATGGCTTCCAGCGCGTCGAACACGCCCTTGTCCGGCGTGCAGTTCGCCAGGAACAACGCCCGCGCCACGCCCCCCGAACGGCGCAGCGCCGCCCACCGCCGCTCGCGCTCCAGCGCCAGCGAGCCGTCATAGCCAGGGCAGGGGTCCGGGATGCCGTTCGGCACGACGGCGACGGAGCGGGGGCGGAACCGCTCGGCATCCGGCCGGTTGAACGCGGAGAGAACGATGCTCACCTCCGGGCGATCCAGGAGAAGGTGGGAGATCCATCGCTCCCAGGGGCGCGCCTTGGTGGCGAGCCATTCGCCCAGGCCCACGGCGTGCCAGTGGAACACGGTGCGACGAAACCAGGGCCGCACGAGGAGCATCACGATCCAGTCCCGGTACAGGCTGCTGCGCTTGGGCGGGCTTGGGACGAAGTACCACGTATCCACGCCCTCCCGAAGGCGCGTCCGGATGGCCTGCAAACAGTAACCCAGGAGCCGGGGCAGCTTGCCGCCGCGGGTTGAGCCCACATCGGTCAGGTCGGAGGAGAGCCGTGCATCGACGTGGTGGACCTGGACACCGTGGCGCGGGTCGGCCAGGCCCTCCACGAGGTATTGGACCATCTGGCTTTGGCCGTGCAGCGGGGGCGGGACGTGCGCGAAGACGAGGACCTTCATGCCCTCAACGCGCCCCGGCGCGGGCCAGCATCTCGGCGAGGGTCACCTCGGCCCCGCCCCGCCGCGCGCTTTCGTCGGCCGCCTCCATGAACGCGAGGATTTCCAGCGTCTCGCGGGCCTCGACGGGCGGCTTCCCACTTTGGAAGAACTTCACGATCTCGACCACCAAGGGCGCGTAGCCGTCGTAGGAGCCGACGGGCATCTTGCCCTTCGTGCCCTCGGCGAAGCCGGAGTAGCCCTTGCCCTCGACGAAGACGCCGGTGCGTTGGCCGGCCCATCGGCCCTCGACGCGGATGCCGCCGGCGTCGTTGGTGGAGCGCCGGACGGCGATGCAGCCCGGCCCCATCACCGTGAACAGCGACTCGACGCCATGGATGCCATACCAGAAAAGGTCGGGGTGATGCGGTTCGCGCTCGGCGGGGCTGGAGGTCTGGGCGTGCCGGACCTGGCCCACGGCACCCGCACGCGCGGCGAGGGTGTTGGAGGCGAAGCGCAGGGACGACGCGGTGAACACAGGGATGCCGGCCGCCTCGGCCGCGCGGAAGATCTCGACGGCATCCTTGAGGGAGCCGGCCATCGGCTTGTCGATGTACAGGGGCTTGCGGGCCGCGATGGCGGCCTTGGCCTGCAAGAGGTGGGGGCGGCCATCGACGCTCTCCACGAGCACGGCGTCCACGTCCTTGCAGAGAGATTCGAGCGTGTCATGGATGCGGACGCCATGCTTCTCCTGGAGTTCCTTCGTGTAGCCCTCCACGCGCGTGGCGCTCGAGGGAATGTCCGGGCTGCCGCCCTTGAACCCGGCGACGACCCGCGCGCCCGGCACATGGCCCTTGGCCGCAGGGTTGTGGAGGATCTCCGTGAAGGCCGTCACGTGCGACGTGTCGAGGCCGATCATGCCGAGGCGCAGGTCGGCGGCGAGGGTGGCGTTCATGGCGAGGGCAAGGAGCAGGGCCAGGGTTCGCATGGCGGGGAGTTCGATGGGTGGATGAGAGCTTGGAAATGGATGAAACCCAAGGGGCGCGCCTAGGCGGACCAGTCCAGATAGACGGTCTTGGAGCGCGTGTAGAAGTCGAGGGCGGCCGTGCCCTGCTCGCGGAAGGTGTCCGTGGAACTTTGCTTCACGCCGCCAAACGGGACGTGCAAGGCAAGCCCGGTGGAGATTTGGTTCACCTTCACCACGCCGGCCTCGATGCGCTCGGCGTAGTGCATGGCCTTCTTGAAGTCGCGCGTGACGAGGCTCGCGCTCAGCCCGTAGTCCACGCCGTTGGCGACCGAGAGCGCCTCGTCGAACGAGTCCACCGCGATGATGGTGACGACCGGCCCGAAGACCTCGTCGCGGGCGATGCGCATGGAGGGCGTGACGGACCCGAGCACGGCCGGCTGCATGAAGAAGCCGTGGGCGAGGTCCCCCTCCGCGAGGTGCGCGCCGCCCCAAAGGAGGTCGGCACCCTCCGCCTTGGCGGACTCGATGGCGTCGAGGTTGCCTTGCAGCTCGGCGGCGTTGACGGCGGGGCCCATTTGGACGCCCGGGGTGAGGCCGGGCCCGACCTTCCACGACTTGGCCAACGCCACGAGCTTCTCCGTGAAGGCGGCCAACACGGGCCGTTCCACGATGACGCGCGACGTGGCCGTGCAAGCCTGCCCCGTCAGCCCAAACCCCGCGATGGCCACCAGCCGCGCGGCGAGGTCCAGGTCGGCGTCCGCCAGCACGAGCGTCGGGTTCTTGGATCCCATTTCGAGCTGGCACCGGATGCGGCGGGGCGCGACGGCCTGGTACAGGGCCGTGCCGACCGCGTGGGAACCGGTGAAGGAAAGGGCTTGGACGGCGGGGTTGGATGCGACCTCGGCGCCGAAGGGGCGGCCCTCGCCGACGACGACGTTGAGGACGCCCGGCGGCAGCCCGGCGTCCATGAGGGCACGGGCGACTTCGAGGGCGAGCGCGGGCGCCTGCGAGGCGGGCTTGAGGACGACGGCGTTGCCCGACAGGAGGGCGGGCGCGGCCTTCCATGCGGGGATGGCCACGGGGAAGTTCCAG
>JBJSZF010000432.1:0-3832 GCA_046090125.1 Verrucomicrobiota bacterium | reverse complement strand
GACGCGGCCGATGCCACAGGAGGTCGCCCACGGTCTCGATGCCCAGCCGCGCCAGCAATGCCGCGCGTTCAGGCCCGACGCCATGCACCCGCGTCACGGGCAACCCAAGGGGATCCCCGGCGTCGCGAGGCGCAACGCCCGGTGGCGGCATGGTCTCGGGAACAGGACGGGAGTCAGGCTCGGGGGACATGGTGGCCGGACGCTCGGACGGAACGCATCGGGGGGCAACGGACGCCCTCAACGCGGGCGGAACGGCCCCACGTACAACCCAAACAACCGGTGGTGTTCCTCGATGCAGAACCGGTCCGTCATGCTCGCGATCGCGTCGCATACGGCTCGGTGCAACCCGATTTCCACTACCCGCCGGGCCGCGCCCTCGCCCATCTCGTCGGGCTTTTCCACATACCGCTGGAACAACTCCCCCAGCATCCGCGTCGCCCGGTTGTTGGGCTCCGCCACGGCCGGGTGAAAGTACAGGTTCCGGTACAGGAACTTCCGCAGCTCCAGGTTCAGCCGACGGCGCTCCGGGCTGTACTGGACCAGCGCCCGGGGTGTCGCGCGCACGGCGTCCGCGCTGTCCACGCCCGCCTTCCTCAGCCGTGCCTCTGTGGTCTCCACGACGTCAATGACCTGCCCGTCGATGATTTCCCGGATGGTGTAGTACCGGCGCGACTCGTCAGGCAGGCGGCCGAACTTCCGGCGCACGGACGCCGCCGCCACCTTCCAGATCCCCACCTCCTTCAGCAGCCGCTTCTCGTCCAGCAACCCGGACTCCAGCCCGTCGTCCAGGTCATGGCTGTAGTAGGTGATCTCGTCGGCCAGGTTGGCGATCTGCGCCTCCAACGACGGCTGACGGTGCTCGAAGGACTTGCCCCCCGGCGGCATGTCAAACCCCGTCTGGTGCTTCGCCAACCCCTCGCGCACCTCCCAGCTCAGGTTCAACCCCCGGAACGACGGGTACTTCTGCTCCAGCTCGTCCACGATCCGCATGCTCTGCCGGTTGTGGTCGAAGCCCCCCTGCCCGCGCATCAGCCGATCCAGCGCCTGCTCCCCACGGTGCCCGAACGGCGAATGCCCCAGGTCGTGCGCCAGCGCGATCGTCTCCGCAAGGTCCTCGTTGAGCCTCAACGCCCGCGCGATGTTCCGCGAGATCGCTGCCACCTCCATCGTGTGCGTCAGGCGCGTCCGCAGGTGGTCCCCCGTCCCGTTCAAAAAGACCTGCGTCTTGTACTCCAGACGCCGGAACGCGCGGCTGTGGATTACCCGGTCGCGGTCCCGCTGGAATTGCGTCCGCCACGTGGGCGGTTCCTCCGCGTGCGCACGCCCGCGCGTCTCCCCGCTCCGCTGCGCGTAGGGCGCCAGCCAAGACGCCTCCCTTGCCTCGAGTTCCAGTCGGTCAACCGGCATGGCTCCATCCTCGCCTCAAGCCGCCCCGCTGGGGAGCCGGAATTCGTCGCGCCGCGCCGGCGCTTGAACCCAACGCCCCAAAAGCGAAACCCTCCCCCCATGCCACGCCGTCTCTCTGCCATCGCCCCCGACTGGTGGGACTACACCACCCTCGAGCCCGCCCTCATCGACGCCGCCGCGCGCCTGACCGCCCGCGACCTCGCCCGGCTCTCACGACCCGGCTTCCAGGTGGTCTTCCACGAGACGCGCGAGGACTTCTACCTCGCCGAGGCTCTCGAATACATCGAGGCCTGGCGCCAAAGCACCCCGGACAACCCCGTTGGCATCTGTGGCCCCATCGGCCCCACCGAGCAGCTGCCCCTCGTCGCCCGGCTCGTGAACAGCCTCGGCCTCGACGTCCGCGACGCCCACTTCTTGGGCATGGACGAATGGTTCGACGCCGCGACTGGGCGCGAGGTCCCCGTCACCCATCCCCTTAGCTTTGAGCGCGCCGACCGCGAGCTCTGCTTCCATCGCATCGACCGCCGCCTCCGCATGCCCGACGCCCACCTCCACTTTCCCAAGGCCGACACCGGGTCCTATCGCAAGACATGGGACGACGGCGTCCGCTGCGCCGTCATGCAGGGTGGGCAAGGGGACGTGAAGCACTGGGCCTTCAACGATCCCCTGCCCCGCAGAGGCAAGCACAAGCACGAGCCTCCCTCCCCCGCCGACTACCGCCGCCTCTCAACCCGCGTCGTCGAGCTCCATCCCCTCACCATCGCCCAGAACGCCCGCACCAGCGGCGGCGGCAACATCTCCATGGTCCCCACCGCCGCCATCACCGTTGGCCCCGTCGAGACCTGGAAGGCGGACAAGGTCTCCATCTGGCACGCCGGCAACCACGACAACCCCCTCGGGCAACGCCTGACCGCCTACATGATCGCCCATCGCATCGTGGACTCCGCCGTCCCCATGTCCCTCCTCGCCGACCATCCCAACGTCCAGTTCAACTACCTTCGCTCCGGGCTGGGCTCCTGCGCCGTCGAGATGCATTAGCACGCCGCCCCGATGGGGGGCACGGGAGGCCACGGCGGGCCGACGCCATCCCTTACCACACGACGGCCCGGACGGCGGCGCCGGCGGGCAGCGTGGTTTGCGGCGGCACGTCCACCAGCGCGTTGCTCGCCGCCATCGAGGACAGAATGTGCGACGCCTGCATCCCCGTCGGATGCACGCGGCCGTCGGCATCGATGCGAACGCGAACAAAGTGACGGCGCGCGTCCGGGTTCGAAAGCGAGGACGCCAGCTCGCCCGGGAGCGTCGCGGGCCCCGGCTGCGGGCAACCCGCCAGTTGCCGCAGCACCGGCAACACCAGCAGCACCGTCGTCACAAACGCCGAGACCGGGTTCCCTGGAACGCCCAGCAACAGCGTCCCGCCCCGTTGCCCCGCGAAGAACGGCTTCCCCGGCTTCAGAGCCAGCTTCCACAGGTCGATGCGAAACCCCGCCTCCACCGCCACGGACCGCAGGTGATCGTGGTCGCCCACGGACGCGCCGCCGGCCGTCAGGATCACCTGGGCACGCCCGGCCGCCGCCTCGAGCGCGGCATGGATTTGCTGGGGGTCGTCGGGCAGCACCCGCGCGTCAACGACCCCGGCCCCGGCCTGCTCCGACAACCACGCCAGCGGGCCTAGGTTGGATTCATGCACCTGCCCCGGAGCCAGCGTGGCCACGGTCGCCGACGCGAGTTCCGATCCCGTGCCGATGAGCGCGACGGTGGGGAACGCATGGAGCGGCACATTCCGGATGCCCGCCGCCATCAGCAGCGCCAACCGCTGGGGCGTCAACACGTCCCCCGTCCGTGCAACGGCCTCCCCGTCCTTCACGTCCTCGCCTCGAAACCGAACGCCCTCCCAGGGCTTCGCAGCCTCCAGCACCGCCACGGTCCCGTCCTGGTCGGCGTCGCAATCCTCCTGCATCACCACGGCGTCGGCCCCTGGCGGCAACGGTGCCCCCGTGAAGATCCGGACCGCCTCCCCTTCGCCGACCCTGGGCGGCGCGGCGGTGCCGGCGGCCGCCTCGCCCTTCAGCCGCAGGATCGCCGGCCGTCCATCCCTCGCCCTCGTGTCGGCGGCGCGAACCGCATACCCGTCCACGGCCGCGTTGTCGAAGGGAGGCAAGGACATGGGAGCCAACACGTCGGCGCCCAGCCAACGGGGACGCCGGGACGCACCGGGGACCAGGAAGGGCGAGAGCGGCTCGGACCGGACGGGGTTGGGGCCGAGGTTTCCGAGCAATCGGGCGAGGGCTTCTTCGTAGGCAAGCATGGGAGGGGAGCAGCGTGCGGTGGGCGGGGGCAAGGCGGGGCTGGGAAGGGGAAAAGGGAAGGGGGAAAGGGAAGGGGGAAGGGTCTTTTGGGTCAGGGGGATGCCTGGGGATCGAGG
>JBJSZF010000431.1:0-2102 GCA_046090125.1 Verrucomicrobiota bacterium | reverse complement strand
GGTTGAAGGCGGTGTTCATGGGGAATGGGCGAATGGCCAATGGCGAGCGGAGGGACGCGGAGGGGTGAAGGGGTGAAGGAGGAGGGATGAGGGGTGAAGGGGGTCAGGTGCGGAGGATGTCGTGGACCACCTCGCCGGCGACGTCGGTGAGGCGGAAGTCGCGGCCGGCGTGGTGGAAGGTGAGGTGCTCGTGGTCGATGCCGAGGAGGGCGAGGAGCGTGGCGTGCAGGTCGTGGACATGCACGCCGCCGTGGGCGGGGTAGAAGCCGTAGTCGTCGGTGGCCCCGTGGGAATGGCCGGGGCGGACGCCGCCGCCGGCCATCCACATCGTGAAGGCGTGGGGATGATGGTCGCGTCCGTCGGCGCCCTGGACGGTGGGCGTGCGCCCGAACTCGCCGCCCCACAGCACGAGGGTGTCGTCGAGGAGGCCCCGGCCCCGCAGGTCGCGCAGGAGAGCCGCGATGGGTTGGTCCACCTCGGAGGCGAGGCGCGCGTGGTCCCGGGTGAGGTCGGAGTGCTGGTCCCAGTAGCCGTGGGTGACCTGGACGAAGCGGACTCCGCGCTCGCTGAAGCGCCGTGCGAGGAGGCATTGGCGCGCGAACGAGGCGGTGCGGGGGTTGTCGAGGCCGTAGAGGCGGCGGGTCGCTTCGGTCTCGCCGTGGAGCGACAGGATGTCGGGGGCCTCGGACTGCATGCGGAAGGCGAGCTCGAAGGACTCGATGCGTGCGGCGAGGGCGGGGTCGGGCCCGGCGAGGCCAAGGTGCTCGCGTTGGAGGTCGGCGAGGAGGTCGAGCTGGGCGCGCTGGACGGGGCGCTGGAGGGCGGGGGTGAGGTTGGCGATGGTGGCCTGATCGACGGGGACGCCGCCGCCGATGCGGGTGCCTTGGTGGACGGCGGGGAGGAAGGCGTTGGACCAGTTGGCGACGCCACCGTGGCCGAGGGTGGGGTTGATGGTAATGAAGGAGGGGAGGTTGGCGTTCTCGGTGCCAAGGCCGTAGGAGACCCAGGCACCCATGCTGGGCCGGACCTGGGACTCGGAGCCGGTGTGGAGCTTGAGCAAGGCGCCGCCGTGGGCCTCGTTGGTGCCGTGCACGGCCTTGAGGACGCACAGATCGTCGGCGCACGCGCCCACGTTCGGGAACAGCTCGCTCACCCACAGGCCGCAGTCGCCGTGTTGTCGGAAGTTCCAGGGCGATCGACGGAGGTTGCCGGTCTGGGCGAACTGGACGCGGGGCTTGGCGAACGGGAGGGGCTTGCCGGAGTCGCGGACGAGCAGGGGCTTGTAGTCGAACGTGTCCACGTGGGACGGCCCGCCGTGCATGAAGAGGAAGATGACGCGTCGGGCACGGGGCCGGAACCGGGGCGGCCTCGGCGCGAGGGGCGAGGCGGGCTCGGCCTGACCGGCGCGGGCCGGGGACGATGCCAGCAAGGTGGCGGCGGCGAGGCCTCCGAACCCGAGGGCGACGCGGGCGAGGGCGGCGCGGCGGGTCCAGCGCGGGATGGGGTGGGGGTTCATTCGCGGTGGGTGAACTCGTTGGAGGCGATCAAGGCGTGGGCGAGGAGGGACCATCGTTGCGCGTCGTCGAGGCCCTTGAGGCGCTCGTCGGCGAGGAAGCGCCGGGCGCGGTCGGCCTCGGAGGGGCGCGGTGGACGGCCGAGCAGGCGTTGATGGAGCCATTCGCATCGGGCCTCGGCGGGTTGCCGGAGCGCCTGGGCCGCGATGGTTGCGGCCGAGTCGCGTACGAGGGGCGCGTTGAGCAGGTACAACGCCTGCTGCGCCACGACGGTGGTGCCGCGACGCGCCACGCACACGCTGGAGTTCGCGCCGTCGAACGCGGCATCGCGGTCCGTCCCGCGGTCGCGCACCACGGGCAGGTACAGCGCGCGCCGGGGCGCGGCGAAGGGCGCGGCATCGCCGGGGACGTACTCGTCGTTCCTCCAGGATACGAGCGAGCCGCCCATGGTGCGGTCGAGCCTGCCGGTGGCGGCGAGGATGGCGTCGCGCAACATCTCGGCGTCGAGTCGTTGCCTGGGGAAACGCCCGAGCCATCGGCCGTCCGGGTCCGGCTCGCCGGGCGTGGCCTCGATGGCGGAGGATTGTG
>JBJSZF010000430.1:0-6037 GCA_046090125.1 Verrucomicrobiota bacterium | reverse complement strand
GCGAAGAGGCGCGGCCCGGCGGTGGCAGGGTCGCCTCGGAGGAGCGCGGCGGCGCCGGACGGGGGGATGCCCCCATTGGCCTTGATCAGCGCCACGGCGCGCTCGGACGCCTCCCGCGCCCCCTGGACGGCGGCTTGGTAGCCCGCGTTGCGCGCGTCGGACTGGAGCGAACGAAACGTGAGGCCCAGCGCGCCAAGCAGCAGGACCACGAGGAAGCTCACGTTGAAGCGGTGCCCGAGCCGCCAGTTGCCCAGCAACGGCATCGCCCCCAGCAATCCCAGCACCGCGCCCGGGACAAGGATCGCCCCCACCAACTCGCCATGATGCCCGAACCACGACGTCAGCACCTCGAGCTTCAGGAACTCGAACAGGAACAGGAAGTACCACTCGGGCCGCGCCGCGTTGAACGGCTGCGTGGCGTCCGCCGGTGCGTGCAGCTCCGCGCCATGATGCCGCATCGTCAGGTACAACACCGCCGCCATCACCGCGAGGCACGCCACGCCATCCATGAGGACCTGGTCCGGCCAGAAGCGCCCCTCGGGCCTGCGCAGCGGTTGCTTCGCCGTGATGCCATGCCGCCGGAACAACGCCACGTGCGCCGCCACCGCCGCCACCATCAACGCGGGAAGCACGCCCGCGTGCAGCGCAAAGAACCGCGTCAACGTGTGGTTGCCGTACTCCGTGCCGCCCACCACCAGCTTCTGCAACGCCGGCCCCACCAGCGGCGTGATCCCCATCAACGCCGTCGCCACCTTCGTCGCCCCGTAGCCCTTCTGGTCCCACGGCAACAGGTATCCCGTCAGGCCCAGCCCCAGCGTCAGCAGCATGAGCGCCACGCCAAACCAGTAGTTCACCTCCCGCGGGGCCTTGTACGCGCCATCGATCACCACCTGCAACAGGTGCAACACGAGCAACACATGCATCGCCTGCGCCGTGAAGTGATGCAGCCCGCGCAGCAGCCAGCCCCCGGTCATCTCGTGCTGGATGTAATAGACGCTCTCCCACGCCGTCGTGGCGCTCGGGCTGTACGCCATCCACAGGACGATGCCCGTGATCACCTGCACCGCGAAGCAGAACGTTAGCGTGCTCCCCCACACGTACCGCCATCGCGCCCCGCCCGGGATCCGCTCAAACAAAACCTCGTGCACCAACGACCGCACCCCCGTCCGCGAGTCCAGCCAATCCACCAGGCGCCTCATGACACCACCACCTTCTCGCGGATGCCCGTGCGGAATTGCACGAAACGAACCCACACCTCGTCGCCCTTCAGCTCCACCTCCAGCCCGTCCATCCCGCGTGGGCTCGGCGACTTCGGGTCGTTGATCCCGCCATCCACCGCAAACGTGCTGTCATGGCACGGGCAAAAGAACGACTTCTTCTCCGAGCGATAATCCACGAAGCAGCCCGCGTGCGGACACACCGAGTGCAACGCCTGCACGGCGCGCTCGCCCGTGCGCCGCAAATAAATCGCCCCCAGCGGCACGTCCGGCTCCCGCGTCCAACCGTCCCGCCGGCCCGCCACGACCGTCACCCGCCGCGGGATGCCATCCTCCGGCAAGGCCGACAACGTCCCCACCCGGACCATGCCGCCGCCGCCGGACTCCTGCGACAACGGGTCCAGCCACGCGACCAGGCCCGCGCCGGCCGGCACCAACAGGCAACATCCGCCCACCACGCCGGCCGCGGCTTCCCTCAAGAATGCCCGACGGCCTTCCGCCGGGCTTGTTTCGACTGGATTCGACATGCGCTCGTGCCCCGGAAACAGCCCATGGGGACGGCCGGGACCGGCGGAAGTTGGGCCGCTTTCCAAGTTTTGCCAGCGCGAAGGCAACAAGGGGGAAGCGGGAGGCGATGGACGAGCCATCGCGAGGATGCGCAGCACTTCACCTCTTCCCCCTTCCCCGCTTCTCGCACCCGCCCCTCGGCCCTCGCTTCTTGCTTCTCGCTGAATCAAAATCAGCGCTTGCCACCCCGGGCATGGGGCCGATAGAACAAGAGCGTTCGGTGCGAGTGTAGCTCAGCCTGGTAGAGCGTCACCTTGCCAAGGTGAATGTCGAGGGTTCGAATCCCTTCACTCGCTCCATCTTCCCTTCTCCTTTCTCCCGTCTCCTACCGCCTATCTTCCCGGATTCCTTGGGGCGGCCTCCCTCCCGGTCGCTTGCGCCGGCACCTCCATCAGGCCGTGACGACTGAATCGGGCACCCCAATTTTCCCGGGCGGTTCCATGACGCCCACCGTGAATCATCGCGCGACGACACGGGCGTCCCACGCCCCGTTGGCCTGGCTGGAACACGTCAACCACCTCAGCCGGCACGGTCTCCGTCCCCCACAAACACCTCGCGGAGCGGATCGAACGACGGGTCGCAGAACCCCAGGTGGAAGTGCCGGCGCCAACCCTCGGCCCATTCCACGCCCGTCGCGCCCTCGCGGGCCACTTGACGCGAGAAGTCGTCCATCGCGACCAGGTACGAGTCCATCCCTTGGCTGCGGTCGAGCCACTCCTTTTGGCTGGCATGACACGCGAGGGCCTCGCGCTTGCGCGCGTGCACGAGCGACGTGTCCACGAAGGCGTCCGCGCGGACCGGCCGCCCCATGGCGTCATGCAACCCATGCGGCAGCGCATGGTAGATGCGCACGGACCAGTCGCCGGCCGGCACCGGCGGGAGCGTCTCCAGGTTGGGCATGCCCCTGGCAAACGCCGCCGTCACCGCCAAGCGCGACACCACCATGTGATCCTCCATGTAGTCCTCCGGAGAATGCGTGAGGATCACCGATGGCCGCGCCAACCGGACCACGGCGGCGACCCGGCGGATCATC
This sequence comes from Verrucomicrobiota bacterium, assembly GCA_046090125.1. GTDB lineage: Bacteria > Verrucomicrobiota > Verrucomicrobiia > Limisphaerales > UBA9464 > UBA6176. The sequence goes on along the minus strand of JBJSZF010000430.1, from coordinate 3,220 downwards.
TCGGAGGTGTAGAACGCCTCGAGGTCGGGTGCGATGGGCGGATGCCACGTGGCCCCAAGGACGGCGGCGGCCGCCTGGGCCTCGCGGGCACGCAACTCGGCAAGCGCGGGCCCGGGAATCGTCGCGGACCCCAGGTTGCCCCGGCACACGTTGAAGCAATGCAGGTCCCATCCGCGACGCGCCATCGCCAGCAGGGTGCCCGCCATGCAGAACTCGATGTCGTCCGGATGCGCCGCGATCGCGAGGAGGGATGGCATGGCGTGGCGTGATTCAGGCGACCGACACCGGACGGCCCGTGCGGGCGGACTCATCGGCAGCAAAGATCACCCGATGCGTTCGCAGGGCGTCGGTGAGGCTGGTGAGGGGCATCTCCCGGCCCTCCTGCACGGCCCGGAAGAACGCCTCGAACTGCGTCTGGTAGGGATGATCCTTCACGTCGCCCGAATCCACGGGCGCGAACGACAAGTGGCTCCATCGCCCCTTGTCGAGGCCGGCCACGCGCGTGGAATGGAAGCGGTTGTCGAGGAGGCTGCCCTCGGACCCGACCAGGTGGGTGTGGAAGTAGTACGGCTGGAGGCAGTCGATGACGGAGGCCGTCTTGCCAATCCGGCCATCCCGGAAGCGCACCAGCGTGGCGGACGTCGTCTCGTACTCGTAGTCCTTGAAGTGAACGCTACGCGAGTGCGCCGAGTAGCTGTGAACCTCCGCGACGTCCGACCCCATGCACAGCAGCAACGCGTCCAGCGCATGGCACCCGGCCGACAACAGGCTCGAGCCGCCGCCCGACTTGCGCGTGTTCCACCGATACTGGCCGTACCACGGCCCGATGCCGTGGTAATAGTCCACCTCGCCATAGTGCACCTCGCCCAGCAGGCCCGAGTCGAGGAGCGAGCGCGTCGCCAGGAACTGCGCCGAATACCGGCACTCGAAGCACACGCACGTCAACACGCCCGCCTCCGCAACGGCGTCGCGCACCGCCAGGCAGTCGTCCCAGGACAACGCGACCGGCTTTTCCAGGATGATGTGCTTCCCCGCCCGCGCCGCCGCCTGCGCGTGCGCCGCATGGAGCCACGGGTAGGAGCAAATGCTGACCACCTCGACCGACGGGTCGCCCAGAAGGTCCTCCAGGCGGGCATGGGCGCGGATGCCATGCCCATGTCGCGCCGCCAACGCCGCCTCGTCCAACGGACGCGACGAATGGACCGCCACCACCTTCGCCATGCCCGTGGCCTCGATGGCCGCGATGTGCGCCGTGGCCACCCACCCATACCCAATGATGCCGACCTTCAACTTGTTCATGGAATGAACCGAGGCTGCCCCAGTCACGGCCGCCGGGGAAGCCTGCGGTGGGAAGGGAGCGAAGGAGAAAGCAGGGAAGGACGAGGGATGAAGGCTGGGCGCGCTCACGCCGGCGCGCAGCGGCCGGCGTCGATGCGCCAGCGGTGCAGGTCCGATGCGATCTCCCGGGGCCAGTTCTCCTCGGTGCAGGTCATGAAGACCTGGCCCCCGCCGCGATGGACGCCATGGAGCAACGGCAGGAGCCCGGCGCGGCGCGACGCGTCCAGCTCGCCCATGACGTCGTCGATGAGGAGAACCGGCTGCACCCCGTGAATGGCCCCGAGATGCCGGGCCTGGGCCATCTTGAGCGCGATGGCCAGCGTGCGCTTCTGTCCCTCGCTGGCATGGGATGCCACGGGCTGGCCGTTGATCCGGAGCACAAGGTCGTCGCGATGCGGTCCGGTCACGGTCATCCGCATGGCCCGCTCGCGGGGACGTGCCTTGGCCAACTCCACGGCCAGGTCGCCCCGCACGGCCGGGTGATACGACAGCTCCACCTCGTCCCGGCCCCGCGAAACCTCGGCGTGCGCCCCGGCGACCAGCGGGGCTAGCACCGGCGTCAACGCCGCGCGCGACGCCATCAACCGGTCGCCATGGGCCACCATCTCCGCCGTGAAGCCCGCCAGCACGTCCTCGTCGGGAAGCGGTTGCCGCAGCACGGCGTTTCGCGACCGAACGGCGTGCGTATAACGCAGGAGCGTGGCCAGGTAGCCGGGCTCGGTCTGCGACAGGAGGAGGTCGATGAAGCGGCGGCGGCCGCTGCCGGGCCCCTTCACCAACTGGAGGTCCTCGGTGCAGAAAATGACGGCGCGCAGGACGCCGAGGTACTCGGACAGGCGTCGAATGGGGCGCTCGTCCACGGCGAGCTTCCGCTCGCGGGGAGACCAGTAGGCACGCACCTCATGTTGGCCCGCCGCCACGATGGTGGCCCCGACGAAGTAGCCCTTGGCACCATGCCGGATCATCTGGGTGCCGCCGACACCCCGGAACGAGCGCAGCGTCGCAAGCAGGTAGAGCGCCTCGAGGATGTTGGTCTTGCCCTGGGCGTTGTCCCCCAGGAACACGTGGAACCCGGTGGCCAGCTCGACGTCGAGACGGCCGTAGTTCCGGAAATCCCTCAGCTTGAGCCGGGCCACGTGCACCCGGCGAGGATGCCTTGCCACCGCACGAGGCCCAACCCCCAATCACAGGGCACCACCCTGCATCGAGTTCCGCCTTGAGCCGGCAGAACCCTGCCCAGGTCGAGGCCGCACGAAATCCCCAGGGCAGGAGACCTCGAATGAAAAGGGCCGGGAGCGTCTGCTCCCGGCCCAGCGAAGCCGACGTGCGCGGAAGGGGCCCGCGCACGCGCCGCCGCATCAGCGGATGCGGAAGAATCGGCGGTCTCCCGAAGCATCCACCTCGACGGGGCTGGTGCTTCCCACGGCCGAGAAGGAGCCCCCGAGGTCGTCGGCGGCCTCGAGCGTGGCGTTGCCGTCCCAAGTCAGGACGATCTTGGAGCCATTGATCGCGGCCCGGAGGTTGGAGCCCGGGACGACGACCGGTGCGGGGCCGGTGGTGCGGAAGGCCCGCGCGATCATGACGCCCTCGCTGCTCAGCGCGGTCCAATCCTGCGCCCAGTTCTCGGAGCCGAAAGCCCCGACGTAGTCGGTCGCGACAAAGAACGCACCGTTGGGCGCCTTTCGCGGGAATGTCAGCGCGTTCCCGCCGGCGATGGGCAACGGGTCCAGTCGATAGTCAAGCGCGCGCCCGATGGACGACAACCCGGGGTCGAGGACCGGGTTCAGCGCGGCGGGCACGTAAGGGCTGGTGCCCCAGACGTCGCCGGAGGCCCCGGCGGCCGCGAAGTTCCAGAACAGGTTGTTGGAGAAGTCCGGCTGCG